>NZ_DASZBA010000275.1:0-9939 GCF_035944575.1 Noviherbaspirillum sp. | reverse complement strand
CGAAAGCAGGAAGCTCGACCGCTGCGCCATGAGCAAGGTTCGTGGCGGCAATTCCTGGCTGGCCGGACTGGGTCCGATTGCCAATGTCAATGTCGGCGTTCACCAGAACATTGCGCAACTGCAGAATGTCCAAGTCAATGCGTTGAACAATGTAGGTGTGATCGGTGCCGGCTTCGGTCCGCTCAACCTGAACGTCAGCCCTTCGCAATGGGCCAACGCAGGTATCGCCCTGTAAGGCCACAAGAAAGCCGATCGCAACCACGGCCGGCATAACAAGCGACACTTTGGAGATGAACATGTCATCACTCACCATCAAGGATTTACGCATCGACCGCCAGCTCGATCGTGCAGCGATGTCCGCTATCAAGGGCGGTGGCGCTCCATGGGTGTATGGATGGATCAGGCCGTTCAGCAGCAGCGCCATCGGATCGGGACAGGCAATCAACTTCTTCCAGATCAACAATTACGCTGATCAGATGATTAACCAGTTCCAGTCGATTGAAGTCAATAACACCGGCGCCAATTCGACTATCAATGTCGATGCGGATAACCGGAGCACCAATATCAAATAGCCGCGGGTTGGACAATGCATGACAAGGAAGGCAGGTAAGCCCGCGGCAATGCAATGCCGCCGGGCCACGTTGCCGGATAAGAGATGTGATTCAGCGAGGTTGCCATGATCGACACGACGGGTTTCCAATGGTTGTCGGCTTCCTGCACCCACGTCGGCCGGGTGCGGCAGATCAACGAAGACGCGTGCCTCGATCAGGCGGAACGCGGACTGTGGGCGGTGGCGGACGGCATGGGCGGCCACACGCTCGGCGACCTTGCCAGCCGCCTCGTCATCGAAAGCCTGAATCAGCTCCCGCCCGCGCCCAGCCTCGCCAAGCTGATGACCGATGCACGTGACCGGTTGCAGACCGTCAACCGGCAGTTGCTGACGGAAGCGGAAACCCGCGGCGCGCACATCATCGGCAGCACGGTCGTCGTCCTGCTTGCGCATGGACGCCGTTGCGGCTATCTGTGGGCGGGCGACAGCAGGATCTACCTTTACCGGGGCGGAACGCTGCGGCGCCTCACGCGGGATCACAGCCAGATAGAAGAGCTGATGTCCAGGCATCAGATCACCGACGAGGACGCCATGACGCATGTTGCCCGCAACCTGATCACGCGCGCCGTCGGCGTGGCCGACTTCCTCGAACTGGAAGAGGAAACGATGGATGTGTTCGATGGCGACATGTTCATGCTGTGCAGCGACGGACTGACCAATGAAGTGCCCGAGCAGGATATCCGCAAGGCGCTCGTCTCGCGCGACTGCCGCGATGCAGCCGAAGCGATGACGGACATGGCGCTCCAGGGTGGGGGGCGCGACAACATATCGGTTGTCGTGGTGCGCGCCGAAGACATGTTCAGCGCGGAACGGACCGTATTGAATCCGGCGCTGTAGCACAGCGGTGCCGGGCCATGCGGCCTCATGGCAGGAAATCGGATGCGCCGCATGGCCGATGGTGTCTGGCATGCAGCCGCCGCTGCAATCCCTCCGCCCCGTTCACCTTCCTCATGGCTGTCGGCGATTCAGTCACCGGCAGCGCCCGACTCGTACCCATCACTTCATCAATGCAGGACACTGCATGCAAAGCCTTGATCGACACAGCCTCCCTGCGATATCACTGCGTGGCAGGCGTTCGCCAGGAAGCCGTTTGCCGCATCGTCATGCGTGTGCGGACGAGGTCATGGCGTCTGTCAACGTGTCACATATATTCCAACGCTTGCCATGGCCGGCCGCAGAAAGTGTCGAATCACATCCGACAGTTTTCGCCGGCTCCTTTTCAGGCATACCGCCGCATCCTTTCCCGTACGCCATCGGATCCGCCGCATCAAGAACAAATACATCCCGCCGCGGGGGTTCCATGCGCTCTAATTTGCGACACGATGCGCACACCATGATCCTGGCCAAAAAATCCTGCGGCATTCGGTGGCACGATGCCGGTCTGCTTCCCACGCCCATGCACGCTGCCCGCATGCCGCTGTTCCGCAGCGTCGACCATGCATGCGGTCCGCGAGTCTGCCGGGTCCGGACACTCTCGCATGCAGGCTGCCGATGCACGCATGTTGATCACGGCTTGTCCCCGGCGACATGCGGATCAGGATCAGACCACCGGTGCTGGCAAGCTTCTTGTATGCATTGCCTGGCACGGCGCCTTTCTGGATCCGCAAATGACCGCGATGGCGACGTTGGCAACCATGCTCGAAGAAACCGCGTTCGCCCGGGACGGCGATCAGGAAACGGTAGGTGTTCGATATGAATCATGACAACCACACGGGCAGGACGCGCAGTCAGGCCGTTGCGCAGCAAACCCTTACCCGCAGCGAGGAGCATCCGGGCATGGCGCTTCCTGCCGGGACGCATCTCGGAGAATTCGAAATCCTGGGACTGATCGGCGAAGGCGGATTCGGCATCGTCTATCTGGCCTATGATCACTCGCTCAACCGCCGCGTGGCCCTGAAGGAATACCTGCCGTCCGGCCTGGTGGAACGCACGGCGAAAATGGCCGTGACGGTCAAGTCCCAGCGCAACAGCCATGCGTTCTCCGTCGGCCTGAAAAGTTTCGTCAACGAGGCTCGGATGCTGGCGCAGTTCGACTCGCCTGCGCTGGTGAAGGTACACCGTTTCTGGGAAGAGAACGGCACTGCCTATATGGCGATGCCCTACTACGATGGCGTTACGCTGCGTCAGGCGGTCAAGGAACACCGGATCAAGCCGAATGAAAGCTGGATCAGGCTGCTGCTGTCCGATCTCTGCGATGCGATCGAGACGATTCACCGCGCGCAATGCTTTCATCGCGACATCGCGCCGGATAATATCCTGCTGCTCAAGGATGGACGCCCGCTGCTGCTCGATTTCGGCGCCGCCCGCATGGTGATCAGCGATCTGACCCAATGCCTGACGGTGATACTCAAGCCGGGCTATGCGCCGATCGAGCAATACGCGGATAACGGCGGGATGCGCCAGGGGCCTTGGACCGACATCTATGCGCTGGCGGGCGTGGTGTACTACCTGATCACCGGCACGGCGCCGCCGCCCTCGGTGGCGCGCATTATGACTGACGAACTGGTCCCGGCGCGCGTGGCGGGCAAGGACAGGTACAGCAGCAACTTCCTGGCGGTGATCGACAAGGCGCTTGCCGTCAGGCCGGAACATCGCTTCCAGTCGATCGCGGAGCTTCGGCATGCGCTGGACCTCGGGGAAACCGTGCCGAGATCCATGCCTCCCACTCGCTCGAAACGGCCGCCGGAAGACGACGCAACCCGCCGCATCGACGAGACGTTAGTGATGGGCAATGCGCCGCCGGCCGCCACCCGCGTGCGCTCCGCCACCTATGGAAAGACTGCGCTGGCTCCTGCCCTCCAACGGGCGGCAACCATGATGCAAGCAGCCGCCGGTTCATGGCCGAAGTGGCTCGCCGCCGGCACTGTTCTGGTCGCCGGACTGGCCTCGGGCCTGTACCTGGGAAGCCGCGAACCTGCCGATGACCGGTCGGCTGCGACGCCCCTTGCGCTGTCGGAAGGATCGTCCGTGCAGGGATCCTCAGGCGGCAGCGGCGCGGTGGACGAGGAAGCGCAGAAGCCGGCTGCGCCCGCGCCGTCGCCTGCAAGAAAGGCATCCGTGCAGGGAACGGTCAGACAGCCGGCGGCGGCGCCGCCACAGGCCTCCGACAAGCCGGCCGCTGCACCGCGCAACAGTGAACCGCCGGCAGCAGAGCCGGCACCGGCAAAAGTCGCGCCGGCACCGTCGCGGTCACAGGCCGAAGAGAAACTATGGCGCAGGACAGTCTCGGCCGACCATGCCATCGACTACGACAACTATCTGAGGGAGTATCCGGACGGACAGTACGCCGCGATCGCAAGGCGCAAGCTCGAATCGATGCAAGCGATGGCGACACCGGGTGCAGCCGCTGAGCAACGTTCCCGGGCCGGCGAGACCAAGGCAGCGGAAACCAAGGCTGCGGAAACCAAGGCCACGGAGATCAGGACGACGGACAATAAGACGACGGACAACAAGGCGGTGGAAAAAGCCCCGGCGCAGAATGCCGATGCGCAGAACACCGCTCCCCAGGGCGGCGCAACGCAATCGGCGTGGGCCGCCGAGTCGAAGATGTGGGATATGGCGACCGCGCTCAACCAGGGGCCCGCCTATGAATCCTATTTGCGCAAGTATCCGCAGGGGCGCTTCTCCGCGCTCGCGCGTGACAAGCTGGCCGGCATCAAACCGGCCTCGCCGGCCGCCGAGTCATCGCAGCCCCCGGCTGCCGAGAAAGCACGCGAGCCTGCACCAACGGCGAGCAGCGGCGAGCCCAGGATGCCGGAACGCCAGGCCAACCTGAAACCGTTATCCCCTTCCGCACCGGCGGCGCGCACCGATGTACGCACCGACACCCGCACGGAAGCCGATGCGGAAAGCAGGCCTGCCACGGAGCCGTCTGCCACCGGCCGCAGGACCATCAAGGCGGGTGACCAGACCTTGATCGGCGATTTCGTTTCCGATCCCGTTACCGGCATCATGTCCGGGACCGGCAGGATCATCTGGGCCGACGGCAACCGGTTCGAAGGCACGCTGGTCAAGGGCGTGAAGGAAGGAAAGGGAAAGTTCACCTGGCACAACGGCCAGCGGTATACCGGCGACTGGTCGAAAGACGCCCCCAATGGCAAGGGCACGATCGAATATGCCAACGGAATACGCTATCAGGGCGATGTCAGGGACGGCATGCCGCATGGACAGGGCACCTTGTGGTTTCGCGACGGCGATGTCTACAAGGGCTCCTGGGTGCAGGGACGCTCCCACGGCCAGGGCCGCTACACCTGGGCCAACGGCAGCTACTGGGAAGGCGAGTTCAAGGACGACAAGCGGACCGAGAACGGCAGGATGTTCTTCGCCGACAAGGCGGCGGAGGGTTCCGCGCAGGCCAGGAACTGATCCGCGTCGCGCAGGCTCACTGCAAGACGCCGAAGACCTTGCCGATGATCTTGCTGCCGGTGCCGACCGGATCGCGCCGTATCGCCTTCTCCTCTTCGGCGATCATGGTGAACAAGCCGTCGAGGGCGCGTTGCGTCACGTATTCTTCCACCGTCGACTGCTGCGATCCGATGCCGAGTTTCGATACCTGGGCCATCGTGCCGTTGTACTTGGCGGACAGGTCCGACCGGTCGGTCACCTTCTTCACGATCGGCAGGAACCTGACGGCGAGCTGTGCCGAGGTCTTGTCGCGGAAGAAGTTGGTCACCGACGTGTCCCCGCCGGTGAGTATCTGCTTGGCATCGGATACGGACATGGAACGCACGGCATTGAGCAACAGCGGTTTGGCCATGGGCACCGCTGCTTCCGCCGCATGATTCATCGACACCACCAGGTCATCGAGCTGTTGCCCCTGACCGGTCATTTTCAGTACCGGGCGGGCTTTCTCGAGGATGGGGGGCAATTTGATCTTGACTTTGTCGTTGCTCAGGAAGCCGTTCGGCACGCCCAGTTTTTCGACTGCGGTGACCGAGCCTTTTTCCAGTGCGGCTTTCAGGCCGTTCGATGCGTCGACGTTGGACAGGTCGGCCAGCGAGGCGGCCATTGCGCTCGCGGCGAGAAACGGGGCGGCGAGGAAGAGTGACTTTGCGTTGGCGATGTTCAGCATGGTGGGCTCCATGGTGCGGGGGATTGATTGGATGTGAGTGCCAGTGTATGCCAGTCATGGCGATTGCGTGAACATGGCGATGGAGCAACCGAGGCAATCATTCTTCCTGATCGCACTTGTGCCTGCATTGTTCAATGCAACGTCTGTAACGCATTGCGTCATCACAAATAGCTGCCAGGCCCTTGTCATTCCCGCACAGGCGGGAATCCAGAGTGACGGAGATTCTCCGGTAATGCAACGCTGCTGGTTCTCCGAAGAGACAAGCCGGGACTGGCCCCGGCGGGCCACTTCCTTTCTTTGCTTCGCCAAAGAAAGGAAGCAAAGAAAGGCGACCCCCAGTCGACGCCCCTTCGGGGTTCCCAAAAGCAGGCGTGCTGAAACGGGAAGCGCAATAAACTCGCCTGCGGCTCAGACAGATTTCGCTTCTTTGTCCGTTTCAGCACGCCTGCTTTTGGCGTCGCCAGCAGGGGAGAACGGCGCAACCCATCCCCACCCTGGCCCTCCCCTTGCAGGGGAGGGAATCCTCCGTTCTTTACTTTGCCGCTAGCGGTGAAAATTTGAAGCTTCCTTTGCCTGCCTTATGAGTGTGCAAGCTAAAGGATAGAACAATTCCCTCCCCTCAAGGGGAGGGCCAGGGTGGGGATGGGGTTGGCCGTTTCCCCCTTTTAGCGACGCCAAAAGTGACGCTGTCAAAACGGAAATAGAAGTGAAACCTGTCTGAGCCGCAGGCGAGTTTGTTTCACTTCCCGTTTTGACCGTGGCACTTTTGGGCACCCCGAAGGGGCGGCGATAACGGGGTCGCCTTTTTTGCCTACTTTTTTGGCGAAGCAAAAAAGTAGGTGGCCCGCCGGGGCCAGTCCCGGCTTGTCTCTTCGGAGAACCAGCAGCGTTGCATTACCGGAGACACTACGTCGCCTTGGATTCCCCCTTGCACGGCGCCCGTAGTTAACTTGCCTGGGGCTCAGAAAAATTCATTTCTGATCCGTTCTGATCACGTCACGTTTAGCGTCGATAAAAAGGAATGAACAGCCACCGCCTGCTTGCATTCAATGAGCCGGATTTGACAGGCGACTGCAGGACTCCAACATCAATTCCCCCTCACATCCCCCGACTCCCGCCCATTCGGCTCCGGCTGCCGCACCCTAAAATCCTTCGAATGAATCCCATGTTTCTTCAACAGCATCTGCAAATGCGAACGGTTCATATCACAGCGCCTGGCCAGCTCCGCCACCGTGCCACGCGTTTCCCGCAAGCCCCGTTCGAGAAACGCCCGTTCCGCCTCGTCGCTCGCGGCGCGCTTGGCATCGGTGAGGGAAACCGGAATCGAGGAGAGCGATGACGGTGCTGACGAAGGTTGCAACGCACCGATGGCATTGCCGGAACTCATGGACGGCGGCGCCGGCCGGATATCTTCCGGCAGATGGGTGATGTCGGCGATTTCCCCTCCCAGGCAGGAGATGCGGTAGACGAGGTTGCGCAGCTCGCGGATGTTGCCGGGATAGGCGTAGTTCATCATGAAATCGCGCAGGCGCGGCGTCATCTTCACCGGGCGCCGCTTCAGCGTTTCCGCCGATTCGTCGGCATAGTAGGCGAGCAGCAGCGGTATTTCATCCTTGCGTTCGCGCAGTGCGGGCAAAGTAAGATGAATCACGCTCAGCCGGTAGAACAGGTCTTCCCGGAACGTGCCCTGCTCGATCAGGCGGCGCAGGTTCTTGTTGGTGGCGGCCACGATGCGCGTATCCACCGGAATGGTTTCATCCGACCCGACCCGCTGTATTTCGTGCGATTGCAGCACGCGCAGGAGCTTGACCTGCCCGGCCAGCGGCAGCTCGCCGATTTCATCGAGAAAGATCGTACCCTTGTGCGCGCTTTCGAATTTTCCGCGGCGGTCATTCACCGCGCCGGTGAACGATCCCTTCTTGTGGCCGAACAGTTCGGACTCCAGCAGGTTGTCAGGGATGGCGCCGCAGTTGACGGAGATATACGGCTTGTCGGCACGTGATCCATTGGCATGGATCACCTTGGCCATCAACTCCTTGCCGGTGCCGCTTTCGCCGTCGATGAGAACAGGCAGATCGGTGGGCGCCGCCTTCTCGGCAACCTCGAGCGCATCGAGCAGCTTCGGGTTGTCGCCGAAGATGCCTTCGAACACGAAGCTGCGTGCGAGCAGCGCCTTGCGCCGTTCGCCCTGCGACTGCGGCATCTGCGGCACCGCCGGCAGTTCCGCGCTCGCCGCACGGACGAAGCGCTCCTTGTGCGACAGTTGCATCACCTCATCGCGCATCGCCGTCACCTGCCGCAGCAGCTTGTCGATGTCCGTGCGTTCGAGCCTTGACGCCCATCGCAGCGAGGAACGAAGGATCTCGATTTTTTCGATCAGGCCCGCATGCGATATCGCCGAGCCGCCGTCATCTTCCTGGTCTAGTATTTTCATGCCGCACTGAGCTGTTTTTGAACGAGCTGGTAGTACATTCCCCGCCGGGCGACGAGTTCGTCGTGGCGGCCCTGTTCGACGACCGATCCTTCGTAGAGAACCAGGATCTTGTCCGCCTGCATGATGGTGCTGAGACGGTGCGCGATGATGACTGCCGTGCGCCCCTTCAGTATTTCATGCATGTTGCCGATGATGTTGCTTTCCGATTGCGTATCCAGCGCCGACGTCGCTTCATCGAACACCAGCAGGTGCGGATCGTGATAGAGCGCCCGCGCGATGCACAGGCGCTGGATCTGGCCGCCCGACAGGCCGACACCGCGCTCGCCGACGATCTGTTCATATCCCATCGGCATCTTCGCGATGAACGCATGGGCGTCCGCCATCTTCGCGACTTCCTCGATGCGGCGGCGGTCGGGGCTTTCGTCTCCGCTGGCAATGTTTTCCGCGAGCGTGCCGGAGAACAGCAGGTTGCTTTGCATGACATAGCCCACCTGCGCCCGGTAATACTCCTTGTCGATGATGCTCAGGTCATAGCCGTCCACCATGATCTTTCCCTCGCTGGGGGGATAGAAGGCGACCAGCAGCTTGGCGAGCGTGGTCTTGCCCGATCCGCTGCGCCCGACGATGGCGACCAGCTCGCCCGGCTTGATTTCGAGGTTGATGTTTTCCAGCACATAGGAATCGTCATTACCGCCGTAGCGGAAGTAAACATTTTCAAGCCGGATATCACCGCGCAGGTCCGGCAGCAGAACACGCGACGACAGGTCGCTTGCCTTCTGTTCCGGTTCGATGTCCAGAACGTCGCCGAGCCGCTCCATTGCCACGCCGGCATCGTTCAGCCGGCTCCATAATCCGACCAGCCCCATCAGAGGTGCCAGCACGCTGCCCATCAGGGCGTTGAAAGCAATCAGCTGGCCGATGGTCAGTTCCCGCGCAAGGACCAGGTTGGCGCCGACCCACAGGATGGCGATGGTGGTGGCGGCGTGCAGCAACTGGCTGCCGAGCGACACCAGGATGTTGAACGACTGGGCGCGATACTGGACTTCGAGCGACTTCGCATACTTTTTTTCCCACTTGAGCCGGATGGGCCGCTCGATGCCCATGCCCTTGATGGTTTCCACGCCGCCCAGCGTTTCCATCAGGTAGGCCTTGGCATCTGTAGCGGTCGCGAACCCTTCCCGCGCATAGTTTTTGATCTTCGGCGTCACCAGTACCGTCAGCAGCATGATCGGAATGACGAAGGCGATCAGCACCAGCGTCATCTTCACGTTGTAGAGGAACAGGATCGTGAAGTAGATGAACACCATCAGCAGGTTGAGCACCGTCGTCACCGTCGATTCCGTCAGGAACGAACGTATCGTTGCGTTCTCCTCGAAGCGCGCCAGGATGTCGCCTGCCTTGCGTTTCGCGAAGAACGAAAATGGCAGCGACATGGTGTGCTTGAAGAACTGCGACATCATTGCGAAGTCCATGTTGCGCACCATGAAATTCGCGAGATAGGCGCGGATTGTCGTCATGATCTGCGTGAACACCGTCGATATGATCAGGCCGGTGATCAACAGGTGCAGCAGGCTGAAATTCTGGTGCACGATGACACCGTCCAGCACATTCTGGATGATTACCGGCGGCACGATGCCCAGCATCTGGATCACGAAAGTCGCGATGAACAGGTTGACGAGGATTTTCTTGTAAGGGCGCAGGTAGCCGATGAAGCGGATCCACGGCGAGCGCTCCACGTCGAGCTGCACCAGGTTGTCCCCGGGCGTGAATACCAGGCAGGTGCCATGCCAGCCGCGCTCGAATTCCTCCACGCTCATCTTGCGG
>NZ_DASZBA010000274.1:0-22536 GCF_035944575.1 Noviherbaspirillum sp. | reverse complement strand
TTACGACAGCGCCCGGCCGTGCGCCCGTTTGATGCCGGCCATGCGTTACCCTGTGGTATCGCGAATTCTCCGGCAGTTATAGAACGGTTTGCTAAAATGTTTCATGGTGGCCAGCAAGCCGCTATCGAGGCTTCCCATACTCTTGGCAGATCATCATGCGCACATTCCCCGTTCGGCACCTTTCCGCAGCATGGCTTGCCCTCTGCGCCATTCCTCTGTCCGCCATCGCACAACAGGCTCCGCAAGCGCCGGCACAGCCGCCCCAGCTTGAAACCCTGCCCGAAGGCGAGGAGACTGCCGCCGCGCCTGTTGCGCGCCAGCCGCGCGAGGCCGTCACGACCACCGAGAAGCGGATTCGCGGCGGCATCGTGACCGACATCACCGTCAATAGCCGCGGCAGCACCTATCATCTGAAACCGAATTCGCCGATCGGCACCACGCTGCCCGGCGATACCGAAAGCAACAGGCTGCGCGGTCCGCAGTGGAATGTTTTGCAATTTGACTTCGGCGGCGCGCGGCAACCGAATGCGGCGATCGCTCCTGCACCGGTGCCTCCGCCGCCCCCATCATCAGGCGGCAATTAAGGCGCCCAGGCGCATTTCCGTTTTCATTGACTAATCTTTCATAATCACATGGCAGTTTTCACCCCGGTCAGTCTGGACGACCTCACACAATGGCTCCCGCAATTCCCCGTCGGCAAACCGCTTGGCATCAAGGGGATCTCGTCCGGCATTGAAAACAGCAATTTCTTTATCTACACCGAGAGTGGCGAATACGTCCTGACGATCTTCGAGCAGCTTGGCTTCGAACAGTTGCCGTTTTATCTGCACCTGATGCGGCATCTCGCCGAGCGGGACGTGCTCGTTCCCGCACCGGTCGCGAACCACAAGGGCGAAATCCTGCATGCACTGCATGGCAAGCCGGCATGCATCGTGACAAAGCTGGAAGGCACGTCGCAGATGGCGCCGAGGCCGGTGCATTGCGCCGCGGTCGGCGGCATGCTGGCAAGAATGCACCTGGCCGCGCAAGACTTCGCGATCCGCCAGCCCAATCTTCGCGGCATCGATTGGTGGAGGACAACAACGCCGGTGGTGCTGCCCTACCTGCCGGAAGACGCACGGCAGTTGTTGCATGCCGAAATGCTGAAGCAGGAAAGCTTTGCCGCATCCGATACCTACAAGTCGTTGCCGAGCGGTCCTATCCATGCCGACCTGTTCCGCAACAACGTGATGTTCGATGGCGAACGCCTGACCGGATTCTTCGACTTCTATTTCGCCGGCTGCGACACCTGGCTGTTCGACGTCGCCGTTACCGTCAATGACTGGTGCATCGATCTCGACAGCGGCGAGCTCGATATCGTCCGTACCCGTGCCATGCTGGACGCCTACCATGCCGTACGGCCATTCAATGCGGCGGAAAAGACCTCCTGGCAACCGATGCTGCGCGCCGGCGCCCTGCGCTTCTGGCTCTCCCGGCTGTATGATTTCCATTTGCCGCGCGAAGCGGAAATGCTGACGCCGCATGATCCGGGTCATTTTGAACGCATCCTGCGCCGGCGCATCGATAACCAGATACCGGAGCTGTACTGATATGGGAAAAGTGCCTGCCGGCCTTGGATGGCTTTGGCTCAAGGAGGGATTCGCGCTGTTTCGCAAACAGCCGTTCGAGACATCGACACTGTTTCTGAGCTACGTATTCCTGATGTTTGCCGTCGGCATCGTGCCGCTGCTCGGGCAGATTCTTCCCATCCTGCTGGTACCGGTGTTTTCAATGGCATTCATGCAGGCATGCGTGCAGATCGAGGTAGGCAAGAAGGTGTATCCCAGCCTGTTGCTGACCGGATTCCGCTCGCCGGCCTTCATGAAGCTGGTGCAGCTCGGCGTGCTCTATATCGTGGCCGCACTTGTGGCGATCGCGGCATCGGCGCTGGTCGATGGCGGCGTGTTCTGGCAGATCATGACCGGGCAGGCGACGCTGGATCCGCAGACCGTGCGCGGCTCCAACATGTCGCTGGCGATGATCGTCGCGGCCATCATCTACACGCCTGCCGCGATGGCATTCTGGTATGCCGCGCCCCTGATCATGTGGCAGAAGATGGATGTCTTCAAGGCGATCTTCTACAGCTTCTTCGCGGTGAAGCGTGCCGGCAAGGCATTTTTTGTCTACGCCGCCGCCTGGATACTGATCGGCGTCCTTCTGCCGTCCATCGTCAGCAGCATCATCGGCCTGCTGCTCGGCCGGTCGACCGTCATGCTGGTGCTGTTTCCGCTGTCACTGATCATGACGGTCGTGATGTACTGCTCCTTCTATCCGACCTATACCCATATCTTCGGCAGGCCGCACGGCACCGCACCGGCGGCCGCGCTGCCGCCGGCTTGACCTGGATATTTCATCAGGACGCGGAGTGATGGCGCGCGAGTCGCGAGGCAGTTTACGACTCCGCGACAAGCCAAGAGCTGGTCTATTGGCGCGGAGCGGAAACACAAAATGGCCGCAAATCGCACGCCAGCGCCCGCATAGGCTATTGGTACAAACTGGATCTGACTGCAGCAAGCCGCAAACCGGGTAAACATGCGCCCTCCAGTCAAATTAAGGGCCGCTCTGGTGACATATCCAGGTTAAAGCCGCGGCGCGACCCGCTCCAGTTTCGCAATCGTCAGGTCGAGCAGCTTCATGCCGTGACGGCCGAAATTGATGTGCGCGCGCGAGCTTGCGCCGCCGCCCTCGATGTTGACGATGACGCCTTCCCCGAACTTCGGATGCGCCACGGTTTCGCCGATGCGCCAACCCACATCCTTTTTGCTGTTGAAGTTCTGCGCGATCGTATTCGCCCCGATTTCGGGTGCATCGTCCCAGGCTGTCTTCCTGGTGCCGTACCACTGATGCTGAACCTTCGGCGACAGCCACTTCAGCGCAGCTTCCGGCAACTCGTCGAAGAAGCGCGATTTCATGTTGTAGCGGGTCTGACCATGCAGCATGCGGGTCTGCGAGAAGCTCATGTACAGGCGCTTCTTCGCGCGCGTGATCGCGACATACATCAGCCGCCGCTCCTCTTCCACGCCGCCGTCTTCCTGTGCGCTGTTCTCATGGGGGAACAGGCCCTCTTCCAGTCCGGTGATGAACACGGCGTCGAACTCAAGCCCCTTGGCGGAATGCACCGTCATCAACTGCATCGCATCCTGCCCGGCCTGCGCCTGGTTGTCGCCGGCCTCCAGCGAAGCATGCGCGAGAAAGGCCGAGAGCGGCGACATCACCGTTGTCAGCGGCGCATCGGCATCCAGGATCTCCACCCCGTCCTCGGTCACGAGCGCCGGGCCGGCGCTGGCCTCGCTCTTCGGGCCGAGGAAGGCCGGTGCGTCGATGCCGAAGCCTTCTTCGGACACGAACAGCATCGCGGCGCTGATCAGCTGTTCAAGGTTTTCGATGCGGTCCGCGCCTTCCTTTTCGGTCTGGTAGTGGGTGATCAGACCGCTCATGTCGAGCATGACCTGCACCAGCTCCTGCAACGGCATGTTCTGCGTGTCAAAGCGCATGCCTTCGATCAGCTTGACGAAAGCGCCCAGCGATGAGCCAGCCTTGCCCGCGACATAAGGAACGGCGGCATACAGCGAAATGCCATATTGGCGCGCGGCGTCCTGCAATTGCTCGATCGAACGGGCGCCGATGCCGCGGGTCGGGAAATTCACCACCCGCAGAAAGGCCGAATCATTGTGCGGATTGTCCATCAATTGCAGATACGCAATCGCGTGCTTGATCTCTGCACGTTCGAAATAGCGCTGCCCGCCATACACCCGATACGGAATCCCGGCGGTGAACAGCGCGTGCTCGATCACCCGCGACTGCGCATTGGAACGATAAAGCACCGCGATCTCGCTGCGCAGCGCGCCCTCGCCGATCAGGCTTTTCGCTTCTTCAATGATCCACTGCGCCTCCTGCAGATCGCTGCTCGCCTCGTAGATGCGCACCGGCTCGCCGTGTCCGGCATCGGTGCGGAGGTTCTTGCCGAGGCGCTTGCTGTTGTTTGCGATCAGCGTATTGGCGGTATCGAGAATATGGCCGTGCGAGCGGTAATTCTGTTCCAGCTTGATCAGGTTCTGGACGCGGAACTCGCGCTCGAAGGCCGCCATGTTGCCGACATTGGCGCCGCGGAATGCGTAGATGCTCTGGTCGTCGTCACCGACGGCGAAGACCGCATTGTCCTGTCCGGCCATCAGCTTCAGCCAGTTGTATTGGAGGTTGTTGGTGTCCTGGAACTCGTCCACCAGGATATGCCGGAAACGCGACTGGTAATGCTCGCGCAGCGGCTGATTGCGGCTTAGCAGTTCGTAGGTACGCAGCAGCAGTTCGGCGAAATCCACCACGCCTTCGCGCTGGCACTGGTTGTCGTACAGTTCGTAGAGTTCGACGAACTTGCGGTTGAAATCGTCGTGCGCCTCCACATCCTTGGCCCGTAGCCCTTGGTCCTTCGCGTTATTGATGAAGTACATCAGGTTGCGCGGCGGATATTTTTCATCATCGATATTCATCGACTTCAGCAGGCGCTTGATCGCCGAGAGCTGGTCCTGCGAATCGAGAATCTGGAATGTCTGCGGCAAGGCGGCATCGCGGTAATGCGCGCGCAACAAGCGGTTGCACAAGCCGTGGAAGGTGCCGATCCACATCCCGCGGGTGTTGATCGGCAGCATTGCCGACAAGCGCGTCATCATTTCCTTCGCCGCCTTGTTGGTGAAGGTAACGGCCAGCACGCCGGCGGGAGATACCTGGCCGGTCTGGATGAGCCAGGCGATGCGGGTGGTGAGTACGCGGGTTTTGCCCGAGCCCGCGCCGGCCAGAATCAGCGCCGGCTGGGGCGGGAGGGTGACTGCGGCAAGTTGCTCGGGATTGAGATTGTGGAGGAGATTTTGCATCCATCGATTATAGCCGGGCGAGGCCTTTCATTCGGCGCAAAACTCTCCACCAGCCTGTATTTCGGCCTGTGCATTGACAGCCATGCATGACAGGCATGCCATTGGCTTTATTGCATGAACAAGTCGGCGAATTCACGTGTGGCGGCTTCCGGGTCCGGCGCCAGATACACACTGCTGATGACCGCCACCATGTCCGCACCCCGCGCCACCAGCGGCGCCGAATTCTCTACCGTCATGCCGCCGATCACCACGTTCGGCAGATCGATTTCACGCCCCGCCTGGACGATGATGTCCGGCGAGGTCGTCACTTCGTATTTCTTCACCCGCGACGGATAGAAACCGCCGAAGGCAATATAGCTCGCTCCTGCACCTGCTGCGTCATGGGCGAGCTCGATGCTTCCATAGCAGGACGCGCCGACGATCCGGTCCGGGCCAACGGCGGCACGTACTTCCGCCACCGCGCTGTCGGTGCCGCCGACGTGGATGCCGTCCGCATCCAGTTCGATCGCAAGCGCCACATGGTCGTTGATGATCAGCGGCTTTCCGTAGCGCCGGCAGAGCGCCAGCAGCGCCCCTGCCTGCTCGCGGCGCTGTGCAGCGTCCGCCGTCTTGTGCCGATATTGCACCAGCGCCGCGCCGCCTTTCAGCGCAGCCTCGGTCACGTCCAGCAACTTGCGGGTATCGTCCCAGTCGGGCGTGACGATATACAGGCCTCTCATGCGTTTTCCTTGGTTAGATTCGTTGCTGCGTTACACAGGCCGGCCATCCATCGGCGACGATGGCGACGCCATGAATCGCTTTGGAATGCGTCCGGCCAGGTAAGCTTCGCGGCCGGCTTCCACCGCCAGCTTCATCGCGCGCGCCATGCGCACCGGATCGCGGGCACCGGCAATCGCGGTATTCATCAGCACGCCGTCGCAGCCTAGTTCCATCGCGATCGCCGCATCGGACGCGGTGCCGACGCCGGCATCGACCAATACCGGCACCCTGGCCTGCTCGATGATCAGCGACAGGTTCCATGGATTAAGAATGCCCATGCCGGAACCGATCAGCGACGCCAGCGGCATCACCGCGACGCAACCGATGTCTTCCAGCATGCGCGCCTGAATCGGATCGTCGCTGCAATACACCATGACATCGAAGCCATCCTTCACCAGCGTCTCCGCTGCCTTCAGCGTTTCCGGCATGTTGGGGAAGAGCGTCTTCTCGTCCCCGAGCACTTCGAGTTTCACCAGCTTGTGGCCATTCAGCAGTTCACGCGCGAGTTGCAGCGTGTACACCGCATCCTTCGCGTTGTAGCAGCCGGCCGTATTGGGCAGGATGGTGTAACGCGATGGCGGCACCACATCGAGCAGGCTCGGCGCGTTCGGGTCCTGGCCGATATTGACCCGGCGGATGGCGACGGTGATGATCTCCGCGCCGCTCGCCTCGGTGGCTTCGCGGGTCTGTTCGAGATCGCGGTATTTGCCGCTGCCGACTAGCAGGCGGGAGCGGTAGGTTTTGCCGGCGATGGTGAGGCCATTGTCATCGCGTGGCTTGATTTGCACATTACTCATAAGACTTCTCCGCTAGGCTCCTTCCCCCTGTCAGGGGACGGTTGGGATGGGGGTAGTGAGGCCGACCCATTGCATGCAGTCGCTCAACCTCACTACCCCACCCTAACCCTCCCCCTGAAGGGGGAGGGGATTTTACAAAGGTTGGCTCAACCGCCACCGATCGCCCGCACGATATCCACCCGGTCGCTCGGCTGCAATTTCCGCTGCGTCCACATCTGCCTCGGCACGACTTCCCGATTGATCGCCACTGCCAGCGACTTGCCGGCCAGGTCCAGCGATGCAATCAGGTCCTGTACATTCAGGTTATCCGCGACCGGATGCGGCACGCCGTTCAATTCAATTTCCATCTGCCACTCACTGCTTGCGATAAATTTCGGCGCCGCTCTTGACGAATTCAACCGCCTTGACTTCCATGCCCTTCTTCAGCGCCTGCTCGTCCGAAATTCCCTGCGCAGCCGCATAGTCGCGCACGTCCTGGGTAATCTTCATCGAGCAGAAGTGCGGCCCGCACATCGAGCAGAAATGCGCGACCTTGGCCGAGTCCTTCGGCAATGTCTCGTCATGGAATTCACGCGCCTTGTCCGGGTCGAGGCCGATGTTGAACTGGTCCTCCCAGCGGAACTCGAAACGCGCTTTCGACAGGGCATTGTCGCGGATTTGCGCGCCGGGATGTCCCTTGGCGAGATCGGCGGCATGCGCTGCCAGCTTGTAGGTAATGATGCCTTCCTTCACATCGTCCTTGTTCGGCAGGCCGAGGTGCTCCTTCGGCGTCACATAGCACAGCATCGCGGTGCCGTACCAGCCGATCATCGCGGCGCCGATGCCGGAGGTGATGTGGTCGTAGCCGGGTGCGATGTCGGTGGTCAACGGTCCCAGCGTATAGAACGGCGCTTCATGGCACTGCTCCAGCTGCAGGTCCATGTTTTCCTTGATGAGGTGCATCGGCACATGGCCGGGACCTTCGATCATTACCTGGACATCATGCTTCCAGGCGATCTGGGTCAGCTCGCCGAGCGTCTTCAGTTCGCCGAGCTGCGCTTCGTCGTTGGCGTCGTAGATGGAACCCGGACGCAATCCGTCGCCGAGGGAGAAGGACACGTCATAGGCCTTCATGATGTCGCAGATGTCCTCGAAGTGCTCGTACAGGAAGGATTCCTTGTGATGCGCGAGGCACCATTTCGCCATGATCGACCCGCCGCGGCTGACGATGCCGGTCATGCGCTTCGCGGTCAGCGGCACGTATTGCAGCCGCACGCCGGCATGGATGGTGAAGTAATCGACGCCCTGCTCCGCCTGCTCGATCAGCGTGTCGCGGAAGATTTCCCAGGTGAGGTCCTCGGCCTTGCCATTGACCTTCTCCAGCGCCTGGTAAATCGGCACGGTACCGATCGGCACCGGCGAATTGCGGATGATCCATTCGCGGGTTTCATGGATGTGCTTGCCGGTCGACAGGTCCATCACCGTGTCACCGCCCCAGCGGATCGCCCAGGTCATCTTTTCGACTTCCTCGCCGATCGATGAAGTCACGGCGGAATTGCCGATGTTGGCGTTGATCTTCACCAGGAAGTTGCGGCCGATGATCATCGGCTCGATTTCCGGATGGTTGATGTTCATCGGGATGATCGCCCGGCCGCAGGCAACCTCGGAGCGCACGAATTCCGGCGTGATCTCCGACGGAATCGCGGCGCCGAAGGATTGCCCCGGATGCTGGCGGCCCATCAGGTCGGCCAGTTTCTGCCCCATCGGCCCGGATGCCTTCAGGCCTTCCAGGTATTCCTTGCGGCGCAGGTTTTCGCGGATGGCGATGTATTCCATCTCCGGCGTGATGATGCCTTGACGGGCGTAATGCATCTGCGACACGTTTTTGCCCGGCAGCGCGCGGCGCGGCTTGCGATGCAGGTTGAAACGCAGCTCGGCCAGCTTCGGGTCGTTCAGGCGCTCGATGCCGTATTGCGATGTCGGGCCGGACAATTCCTCGGTGTCGCCGCGCTCGGCGATCCATGCGGCGCGCAATGCCGGCAGGCCGGAACGGATATCGATCTTCGCGTCCGGGTCCGTGTAAGGTCCGGACGTGTCATATACATAGATCGGCGGATTCTTTTCGGCACCGAATGACGCCGGGGTGTCGGACTGGCTGATCTCGCGCATTGGCACGCGGATATCCGGACGGGAGCCCTCGACGTAGATCTTGCGGGAGTTCGGCAGCGGCTGGATAGCGGCCTCATCCACCTTGGCGGTGGCAGCGAGGAATTGGGGGGTGGCGTTCATGGTGCTCCTTTGCTTTCAACAAACGAAGAGCGAAGGAGAGACGGAAAAGAGGATTTTCCGGTTGCTTCCCTTCGCTGGCATTATCCAGATCAGGTTCGAGGGTGTTTCTCACCCGCCCAATGTTCCGGACAGGACCCCTAGCGTGCGCCGCGTGGGCGGCTTGGCCGGAATTATACGCCCATGAATCGGGCGGCACTGACTTATAATCGTCGGTTTCGCAAAAACACACGTCAAATCATGGAATTAGCCAAGTCTTTCGAGCCCGCCGATATTGAAAAACGCTGGCGTACCGAGTGGGAGCAGCGCGGTTATTACACTGCCACCACCGATCCCTCCAAGCCTGCGTTCAGCATCCAGTTGCCGCCGCCCAATGTCACCGGCACGTTGCACATGGGACATGCGTTCAACCAGACGATCATGGACGGTTTGACGCGCTATCACCGGATGCGCGGCTTCAACACCGCCTGGATCCCAGGCACCGACCACGCAGGTATCGCAACCCAGATCGTGGTGGAGCGTCAGCTCGATGCGCAGAAAGTGTCCCGCCATGATTTGGGACGGGCGAAGTTCCTTGAAAAAGTATGGGAATGGAAAGAAAAATCCGGCTCGACCATCACCGGCCAGATGCGCCGCATGGGCGCATCGACCGACTGGAGCCGCGAGTATTTCACCATGGACGACAAGATGTCCAAGGCGGTCACTGAGGTGTTCGTGCGCCTGCATGAACAGGGGTTGATCTATCGCGGCAAGCGGCTGGTGAACTGGGACCCGAAACTGTTGACGGCGGTGTCGGACCTCGAAGTCGTGTCGGAAGAGGAAGACGGCTTCATGTGGCATATCCGCTATCCGCTCGCCGACGGCAGCGGCCACCTGACGGTTGCCACCACCCGCCCGGAAACCATGCTCGGCGACGTGGCGGTGGCGATCGATCCGACCGACGAGCGTTATACCCACCTGGTCGGCAAGCTGCTGAAGCTGCCGCTGACCGATCGCGAGATTCCGGTCATCGCCGACGAGTATGTCGACAAGGAATTCGGCACCGGCTGCGTGAAGATCACGCCGGCGCACGACTTCAACGACTATGCGGTCGGCCAGCGCCACAACCTGGCGCAGATCAGCATTTTGACGCTGGATGCGAAGATCAATGAAAACGGTCCGGCAAAATACCAGGGACTGGACCGCTATGATGCCCGCAAGCAGATCGTCGCCGACCTCGAAGCGCAGGGCTTGCTGGAATTGGCCAAGCCGCACAAGCTGATGGTGCCGCGCGGCGACCGCACGAATGCGGTCATCGAGCCGATGCTGACCGACCAGTGGTTCGTCGCGATGAGCAAGCCTGCCCCGGAAGGCACGCATTTCCCCGGCAAATCCATCGCCGAGGTCGCGCTTGGCAAGGTCGCCGACGGCTCGATCAAGTTCATTCCGGAAAACTGGACCACCACCTACAACCAGTGGCTGAACAACATCCAGGACTGGTGCATCTCTCGCCAGCTCTGGTGGGGCCACCAGATCCCGGCGTGGTATGACGACGAGGGCAATATCTACGTAGCCCGCAACGAAGAGGAAGCAAGGGCGAAGGCCGGTGGAAAGACCATCACCCGCGATAACGACGTACTCGACACCTGGTTCTCGTCGGCTTTGGTACCCTTCTCCAGTCTCGGCTGGCCGGAAGAAACGCCGGACTACAAGACCTTCCTGCCGTCGTCGGTGCTGGTGACAGGCTTCGACATCATCTTCTTCTGGGTGGCGCGCATGGTGATGATGACCACCCATTTCACCGGCAAGGTACCGTTCGAAACGGTGTATGTGCACGGCCTCGTGCGCGACGCCAATGGCCAGAAGATGTCGAAATCCAAGGGCAATACCCTTGATCCGATCGACCTGATCGATGGCATCGACATCGACACCCTGGTTGCCAAGCGCACCACCGGCCTGATGAATCCGAAGGATGCGGCGAAGATCGAAAAGTCCACCCGCAAGGAATTCCCCGAGGGGATCGTCGCCTACGGCACTGACGCGCTGCGCTTCACCATGGCCAGCTATGCATCGCTTGGCCGCAACATCAATTTCGACCTCAACCGCTGCGAAGGCTACCGCAACTTCTGCAACAAGCTGTGGAACGCCACCCGCTTCGTGCTGATGAACACCGAAGGCAAGGATTGCGGCTTCGATGAAGCCAGTTGCGTCGAAGGCGGACGGGATTTCTCGCAGGCTGACCGCTGGATCGTGTCGCTGCTGCAGCGTACCGAAGCGGAAGTGGAAAAAGGCTTTGCGGACTACCGGTTCGACAACATCGGATCGGCGATCTACAAGTTCATCTGGGACGAATATTGCGACTGGTATGTCGAAGTCGCCAAGGTGCAGATCCAGCAAGGCACCGAAGCGCAGCAGCGCGCCACCCGCCGCACCCTGCTGCGCATCCTGGAAACCGTGTTGCGCCTCGCGCATCCGGTGATCCCGTTCATCACCGAGGAGCTGTGGCAGACGGTGGCGCCGATGACCGGCCGCACGCTCGGCGCCGCCGGGGACTCCATCATGCGCCAGCCATATCCGCGGCCGGACATGGGCAAGATCGACGAGGAAGCCGAGGCATGGATGGCGCAGCTCAAGCAGCTGACCGATGCCTGCCGCAACCTGCGTGGCGAAATGCAGCTCTCGCCCGCACAGCGCGTGCCGCTGGTGATGGAGACCGACGACAAGGCACGCTTGCAGTCTTTTGCACCGTACCTTCAGGCATTGGCGAAATTGTCGGATGTGCAGGTGCTCGACAAGCTGCCGGAATCGCCGGCGCCGGTGTCGGTGGTGGGCACGGCGAAGCTGATGCTGAAGGTCGAGATCGATGTCGCCGCCGAGCGCGAACGGCTGTCGAAGGAAATCACCCGTCTCGAAGGAGAAATCGGCAAGGCCAATGCGAAACTCGGCAATGAAAACTTCGTTGCCCGGGCCAAGCCGGAAGTCGTGGCGCTGGAGAAGGATCGCCTCGCCGGATTCACCGCGACGCTGGACAAGCTGCGCGAGCAATTTGAGAAACTGCAAGCGGCGTAAATTGTGTCAATAGCAAACTAAGGGCTCGCTCGGCACAACCGGCCGGGCCCTTTTACGATGCAAGGAAAACGAATGCGTACAAAAACAATGTCCATCTTGCTCGCCGCCGCGACGCTCGTCAGTTCCGCTGCCTGGGCGCAACAATCAACGCCGGCGGGTTTGTGGCGCAGTATCGACGATGAAACCGGCAAACCGAAAGCGCTGATTCGAATCACGGAGAGAAATGGCGAATTCAACGGCAAGATAGAAAAGCTGTTTCGCGCACAAGGCGAGGACCAGAACCCGAAATGCGAGCTGTGCGAAGGCGACCGCAAGGACCAGCCCATCATCGGCATGACCATCCTCACCGGGATGAAAGCGCAAGGCGAAGAATATTCCGGCGGACAGATTCTCGACCCGGCCAGCGGCAAGATTTACAAAAGCAAGATGACCGTCATCGATAACGGCAAGAAGCTCGATGTTCGCGGATATGTCGGCGTGCCGATGCTGGGACGCACGCAAACATGGATTCGAGTGGAATAAAACGACGTCCGTGGCAGCCGGCCTGAGGCCGGCGCATTCACGTTATACGAAGGAAACGGTCAGACCCGGCAGCGACACGCCCGAAAATGCGGATGTCCAGGTTTCGCCGGGCGCGATCGGGCAGACGTCAGTCCAAGTGCCCGTCGTGATGATTTCACCGGCACTGAGCTTGTCGAACCGGGGTTGGGTCTTGAGCATCTCGTGCAGATGCCAGAGCGCCTGCAAGGGACTGCCGAGTACATCGCTGCCGAAACCCGCCGAGCGCAGTTCGTCGCCGCAGGAGAGCGACAGGCTGGAATAGGCCAGCATGCTGTCGAGATTGCGGCGCGTGGCGGACGACAGGACTTTCGGCTCGCCGACAATCAATGATCCATGCAGGCCGAAGGCGGCAATGGAATCCACCATCTCGAACTTCCATCCCTCGAACGGGCACACCACGATCTCGAAGGCATGCGCCATCCATTCGATGCATTCCGCCAACTCTTCGATGGTGGCATCGGGGGACGGCGTCGTGCCGAGCTTGAAAACAACTTCCGGTCCCAGGCGCGGCTGCAATGCGCCGAACAGGCTCTGGATGCCGCGATTGTCGTTGGTGTAGCGTACCGTCGAATCGAACATCGGCGTCCAGATCGGCGTGCTGATCGGTTCCTCGACCCCGTATTTCGCCCAAATCTTGCGGTTGGCAAAGCCGATCTTGCGGCCGATCATCACTTCGCCCTGGGCGGTACGGATGTCGTATGTGCTCTTGACGATATCGTAGCCATCCTCCGTCGTCAGCTTGGTCTGTGCCGATAACGGGGAGATCATCCTCACATCGGCGCGTGCTTCGAGCAGTTGAAGCGCATACCGGTTGGCTTGGGTGGACATCAGCATGATGGGCAATCAACAGGGAAGGCAAGGGCAGATGCCGGTCGATGCGACTTCGGCTCGGCGACCTGGGCATGTGCATTGCCTTCGAAAAAAGTGCAAGCGTGCTAAAAAAATCAATTATAGGGGAAGCGCAGGGTCCGAATCGTCAAATTCGAGGCATAGGTATTTCTACTGAGTAGCAATCGACGAACCACCGCAGCGCGCATTGCCCGGATGGCAATTTTGATCATCGGACCAGCCATCCGCGACGGGGTTCAATGCTTATGCTGCTGGAGAAAACGGTCCAGCGCGGCAGCAAAGGCATGCCTGTCCGCCTGGCTGAATGGGGCCGGACCGCCAGTATCGATACCGCTGCTGCGTAGCTGGTCCATCATGTCGCGCATGCTCAAATGCTGCCCAATATTGCCCTTGGTATACAACTCGCCGCGCGGATTGAGGGCATGGCCATTTTTATTCAGCACGTCGGCGGCCAGCGGAATGTCGGCGGTAATCACCAGGTCGCCTTCCGAGACCAGTCGGACGATCTCGGCATCGGCGACATCGAAACCGGCTGGCACCTGCATTGCCCTGATGAAGCGCGACGGCGGCGTGCGCAACGCCTTGTTGGCCACCAACGTCACCTGGATCTGCAGGCGCTCGGCGGCGCGGAACAGAATTTCCTTCACGACCGCCGGGCAGGCATCGGCATCGACCCATATGCGCATCGTTCGCGCGCCTAAGCCTGCGGCAGGTCCCATAAGTCGCCGGTCGGGCTCTGGCGCGGCGCGGTCACGCCGAAATGGGAATAGGCGCTGGGTGTGGCAATCCGGCCGCGCGGGGTGCGCTGCAGGAAACCCTGCTGGATCAGATAAGGTTCCAGCACATCCTCGATCGTGTCGCGTTCTTCGCCGATCGCCGCCGCCAGATTGTCCAGCCCGACCGGGCCGCCGTTGAATTTGAACAACACCGCTTCGAGCAGCTTGCGGTCCATGAGATCGAAGCCGACCGGGTCGACATCCAGCATCACCAGCGCGGCATCCGCCATGGCCTTGGTAATCTCGCCCGTGCCCTTGACCTCGGCATAATCGCGCACGCGCCGCAGCAGGCGGTTGGCGATACGCGGCGTGCCGCGACTGCGCTTGGCGATTTCCATCGCACCGTCCGGGACGATGGGCGCATTCAGCAACGAAGCGCTGCGGGTGATGATGCGCGCCAGTTCCTGCGGCGTATAGAACTCGAGGCGGGCGACGATGCCGAAACGGTCGCGCAAGGGATTAGTCAGCATGCCGGCCCTGGTGGTCGCACCCACCAGGGTAAACGGCTGCAGGTCGAGCCGCACCGACCGCGCCGCCGGCCCTTCCCCGATCATGATGTCGATCTGGTAGTCCTCCAGCGCCGGGTACAGGATTTCCTCCACGACCGGCGACAGGCGATGGATCTCGTCGATGAACAGAACATCGTTGGCTTCAAGGTTGGTCAGCAGCGCCGCCAGGTCGCCGGCCCGCTCCAGCACCGGCCCGGACGTCTGGCGCAGATTGACGCCCATTTCCCGCGCGATGATGTGCGCCAGCGTGGTCTTGCCGAGTCCGGGCGGGCCGAACAGCAGCGTATGGTCGAGCGCCTCGCGCCGCTGGCGGGCGGCGGTAATGAAGATTTCGAGCTGGCTGTGGATTTTTTCCTGCCCGACATATTCATCGAGCTGCTTGGGGCGCAGCGCGCGTTCGATCGCCTCTTCGTTCGGCGACACCGGAGTGGCGGCGATGATGCGTTGTTCGGTCAGATTATCGGTCTGGATACTCATTGAATTCTTTCAGAGGAGCGGCTAACAGAGAGCTGCCAAGAGCATATATATGGCGCCGACATGGCAATCCTTCAATGCTGGAACCGCCTATAACTCTTGCCGTCTAGCCCTTGGACAGCGCCTTCAACGCGAGCTTGATGCCTTCCGACACCCCGGCGCCGGCCGGCACCTGCTTCATCGCCATCAGGGCTTCCTTGTCTGAATAACCGAGCGCCGTCAATGCATTGAGAATATCGGCGCCCGCATCATGCTGCATGGCGCCGCCAACGGCGCCAATATCGGCACCGAGCTTGCCTTTCAGTTCCAGCAACAGCCGTTCGGCGGTTTTCTTGCCGATGCCTGGCACCCTGGTCAATCGTCCAGCTTCCTGCAGGGTGATGGCCTGCGCGAGGTCGGGAACCGACATGCCGGACAAAATCGCCAGGGCCGTGCGGGCTCCCACGCCGGAAATCTTGATCAGTTGCCTAAAGACAGTACGTTCCTCCGCCGTGCCGAAGCCGTACAGCAAATGTGCATCCTCGCGCACCGCCATATGGGTCAGCAGAACGATTTTTTCTCCGGTCGCCGGCAGGTTGTAAAACGTGCTCATCGGCACATCGACCTCATAGCCGACGCCGCTGCAGTCGACCAGCAACTGGGGTGGATTTTTTTCAAGAAGTATTCCGGACAGGCGACCTATCATGACGATGCACTATATAGAGAAGTTAGATGAATCATACAGGACAACAAGTTCCTGCCCCATCCGGCGAAACAGGTCCGGACAGGGCGAATCAGGCTGTGCCGGCATGACGAAAAAAATGCCGCCGAAGATGGATTTTTGGATGCAGTCCGGCATCGAAGAAAAGATTATGCGACCACGAGACTTGATATTCTTTCAATCCAACCCGCTACCCCGTCCTGTCATCTGGCTTGGGCAGGCACTGGGCGTTTTATGGGCATTGCCGCTCACAATCATCGGCTTGGTATTGGCACTGCCGATTGTGCTGATGCGCGGTAGATTTCAGCTGATTCGGATTCCGACCATCGCACTCTTGGTTCGCGGGCCCTGCGCGGATTGGATGCTGAGCCGGCATCCATTCGGCGCAATGACCGCGATGGCGATCGGCCACGTCGTCATTGCGGAACACCAGGGATTGTCCTCCCGTGTGCTCATCCATGAACTGGCTCATGTCCGCCAGGCGGCGCGCTGGGGCATCTTTTTCCCGTTCGCCTACCTGGCGTCAAGCGCGTGGGCCGCGCTCCGGGGACGCGACGCCTACTGGCATAACCGCTTCGAAATCGCGGCGCGCAAGGCGGAAAAGCAGATTTAGAGCAGTTGAAGGACAGGTGCGCCAGGGTCCGAACGAGGAACGATCGCACCAATAGACACCACGCTCAGCCTCGGGATTGGCAACGGACTTCAATCGGCAAACTGCCCCGGCTAGCCGATCAGGCGCCCGCGCCGCACCCGCAATCCTTTTCGCGCCAGTCCCGGCGCCAGTTCCCCGAGTGCCGTCAATACTTCGCCGCTATGTGCGTGGCAAATGGCGACGCCAAGCGCATCGGCTGCATCCGTGCTGGGCATGCCGGACAACAGCAGCAGTCGCTGTACCATGTCCTGCACCTGCTGCTTCTGCGCCTTGCCCTGACCAACCACTGCCTGTTTGATCTGCAAGGCGGTGTATTCCGCGACCAGCAGATCGGCATTGACCAGTGCGCAAATCGCCGCGCCGCGCGCCTGTCCCAGCAACAGCGTCGATTGGGGATTCACGTTGACGAAGACTTTCTCGATGGCGGCGCAATCCGGCGCATAAGTCCCGATGATTTCCGATACGCCGG
The DNA here is from genome assembly GCF_035944575.1 of Noviherbaspirillum sp. Classification (GTDB taxonomy): domain Bacteria; phylum Pseudomonadota; class Gammaproteobacteria; order Burkholderiales; family Burkholderiaceae_D; genus Noviherbaspirillum. The sequence goes on along the minus strand of NZ_DASZBA010000274.1, from coordinate 5,770 downwards.
CCAGAATGGTTTTCAGGCGTTGCGGCAGGTCGGCATCCGGCGTCTTGATGGTGCCCGAGGCGATGTAGCTGAGCTTGTTGCCCTGCTTGTCGATGATGCCGAAACCGGTGGTACGCAAACCGGGGTCGATGCCGAGGATTTTCATTTGTGTTGCAGCAATGCGGATTGGATGCTGCCATCATATCGGAGGATATGACGGCGGCAACCCTTCCCTTGATGATACTTATGTTTTAGTGCCGGAAATGTCGCGTTCCGGTCAACAGCATGACGACGCCACGCTCGTCTGCCGCATCGATGACTTCCTGATCGCGCATCGACCCACCCGGCTGGATCACGCATGTTGCGCCGGCATCCACCACCACGTCCAGACCATCGCGGAACGGGAAGAAGGCATCGGACGCGACCGCCGAACCTGCCAGCGCCAGGCCGGCGTTCTGCGCCTTGATCGAGGCGATGCGGGCCGAATCCACCCGGCTCATCTGGCCCGCACCGACGCCGAGCGTCATGCCGCCGCCGCAGAAGACGATGGCATTCGACTTGACGAATTTCGCCACGCGCCACGCGAACATCAGGTCCTGCATCTGTTGCGGCGTCGGCTGCTTCTTGCTGACGATCTTCAGTTCGGCCGGCATCACGTTTTTCGCATCCGGCGCTTGCAGCAGCAGGCCGCCGCCGACGCGCTTGAAGTCATAGGCATTGACGGCCTTGGCGAGCGGGATTTCCAGCAACCGCACGTTCTGCTTGGCGGCGAATATCTGGCGTGCTTCCTCGGTGAAGGACGGCGCGATCAACACCTCGACGAACTGCTTGGCAACGGCTTCTGCCGCCTTGCCGTCCAGTTCATGGTTAAAGGCAATGATGCCGCCGAAGGCGGATGTCGGGTCGGTCTGGAACGCCTTCGTGTAGGCATCGAGGGGATCCATGCCGATCGCCACGCCGCAGGGATTTGCATGCTTGATAATGACGCAGGCGGTTTCATCGAATGTTTTGACGCATTCCCAGGCGGCATCCGCATCGGCGATGTTGTTGTAGGACAGTTCCTTGCCCTGCAGTTGCTTATAGTTGGCGAGCGATCCGTCGACCGGAACCAGGTCGCGATAGAAAGCGGCGGACTGATGCGGGTTTTCGCCGTAACGCATTTCCTGCACCTTTTCGAAGTGCAGATTCAGGGTTTGCGGGTAGGCGCTGCGCGTGGCATGCGATTTGTCGTCGCCCAGCGCACTCAGGTAATTGGTGATCGCACCATCGTACTGCGCGGTGTGCGCAAAAACCTTCTTCGCCAGCGCAAAACGGGTGTCGTAACCGACTTCGCCGCCGCCCGACTTCAGCTCTTCCAGCACGCGGCCATAGTCCGCCGGATCGCACAGCACCACCACGTCCTTGTGATTCTTGGCCGAGGAACGCAGCATCGCCGGTCCGCCGATATCGATATTCTCGATCGCGTCTTCCAGCGTGCATTGATCCTTGGCGACGGTCTGCTGGAACGGATACAGGTTCACGACCACCATGTCGATGGTCGGAATGCCGTGCTGCTCCAGTGCCGCCATATGCGCCGGAAAATCGCGCCTGGCGAGGATGCCGCCGTGCACCTTGGGATGCAGCGTCTTGACGCGGCCATCGAGCATTTCCGGGAAACCGGTGTAGTCGGCCACTTCGGTGACCTGGATGCCGTTATCGGCGAGCAGTTTCGCGGTGCCGCCGGTGGAAAGAATATTGACACCCATGCCGGACAGCGCGCGGGCGAACTCGAGAACGCCGGTTTTATCGGAGACGGAAATCAGGGCTTGTTTGATCATGACAAAGACGCGGGAAGTGATGGATAGCGTAAAAGCAGCGTCCTTGCTGCCTTTACGTTATAAATCACAGCAGCCCGTGCTGCTGCAGTTTCTTGCGCAAGGTATTGCGATTGATGCCGAGCATTTCGGCAGCCAGGGACTGGTTGCCGTCGGCACGCGCCATTACCGCTTCGAGTATCGGCTTTTCGACGGTGAATACCACCATTTCGTAGACATTCGAGGGTTGTTGCTCGCCCAGATCCCGGAAATACTTTTCGAGACTCTTCTTTACGACGTCCTGGATGTTGTCTTTGCTCATTGCAGTGGGGGCGAGTAGTTTTTATCAGGCTCAGGCGGCCAGCTTTTCTTCGGAAAGGCGGTATTGTAACCGCTTGCCGTAGGCCAACTGTGATTCAAAGAATGCATCGACTGCAGCTAGCTGTTCGGAGCAGCTTTCCAGACGGTTCATGCGCTGCCGGAATTCCTCGCCGCCGACGAGGTCGCGCACATACCAGCCGATGTGCTTGCGCGCGGTACGCAACCCCATGAACTCGCCATAAAAGGCGTAATGCGCCTGCAGATGTTCGTTCATCAAGGTGCGCACCTCATCGATCGTCGGCGGCGCCAATTGTTCACCGGTGCGCAGGAAATGATCGATTTCGCGGAATATCCATGGCCGGCCTTGCGCCGCGCGGCCGATCATGATCGCATCGGCAGCAGTTGCCCGGAGAACGAATGCCGCTTTTTCCGGGCTGGTGATATCCCCGTTGGCCACGACGGGAATCGACACTGCCGCTTTGACCGCCGCAATGGTTTCATATTCCGCCTCGCCGCCATAGCCATCCGCCCGGGTACGGCCATGCAGCGTCAGCATGGCAATACCACTTGCCTGCGCCATCCGCGCGATATTCAGTGCATTCTTGTTGGCTCGATCCCAGCCGGTTCGGAATTTGAGCGTGACCGGCACGTCCACGGCATTCACCACCGCATCAAGTATCCGGCCGACCAGCGTCTCGTTCTGCAACAATGCCGAGCCACACCAGCTTTGACAGACTTTCTTGACCGGGCAGCCCATGTTGATATCGATGACTTGCGCACCGCGGTCGACATTGAATTTCGCGCAATCCGCCAGCATGGCAGGATCGGCGCCGGCAATCTGCACTGCCTTCGGCTCCATCTCGCCATCGTGGTTGATACGGCGGGACGTCTTTTCGCTCGCCCATAAGCGAGGATCGGACGCCGCCATCTCCGAGACGGCATATCCGGCACCGAGCTGCTTGCACAGTTGCCGAAAAGGACGATCCGTCACGCCCGCCATGGGAGCGACGAATACATTGTTGCGCAGAGAATGAGGTCCGATTTGCACAGGAAGGAGCGGCTGAAAAAAGCGCTATTTTAGCTTGATCAACAGGTGAAACAGCCATTGGATTGCACACCCGTTCGGTTGCAATCCGGACATGTCTCAATTCAACGGTCGATTTCGTCCAGGGCCGACATATCAGGCTGTTCAAGATGCGCGACATCGCCCCACTGCGCCAGACGCAATGCAGTGCCATCCCAGATAAAGCGATTAACGCTCGCATTGAGGATGTCGAAATCCCGGGCATGCTCGAAACCAATGCCTTGCGCCGCCCGATATGCGCATTCAAGCACACCACCGTGTGTCACCAGAGCAATTTTTTGTTTCGGATGCCTGCTGGCGATGCGAATGATGGCGTCCACCGCACGCTGGGAAAATTCACGCAGCGTCTCCGTCACATGCACGCCATTCGGGAAGCGCGCATCGATATCGCGCGCCTTCCAGTCCACATAGGCCTGCGGATAGCGTTCGCTGATCTCCGCATACAGCATGCCCTCGAACGCGCCGAAACAGCGTTCCCGCAGGCCGGGATCAACATGCACCGGCATGCCGCGGCCCGCCGCCAACTGTTCCGCCGTTTGCCTGGCGCGCATCAGATCGCTCGAATAGATGGCATCAAACCGCTCCGCCGATAGGGCCCGCCCCAGGGCTACCGCCTGACGCCGCCCTTCCGCGTTCAATACGATATCAAGATGACCTTGCAGACGTTTTATGGCGTTCCACTCGGTTTCCCCATGGCGGATCAGTACGATGTCGGTCACTTGGACTCCATGCGATGGTTGCCGGATGCGGAGACGGCTGGATTCAGGGTGTAGAGGCCGGTGATGGCAGCCTGGTCGAGAATATGACCTTGGATCGCATCCCGCACCTGCTGGCCAGTGAATTTGCCATCTACCGGCACGCGGTCGACGTCGAGCGCATAGAGCGTGAAGACATACCGATGCACCAAAGCATCATTCCACGGGGGGCAAGGGCCGTCATAGCCGAAATAATCGCCCGCCATATCGGCATCGCCGGCGAACCAGCTGGTGTAGTCATTGATGCCATGACGCAAGCCTGCCATGCCGGACACTTCGGGACCCGACTTGCCGCGTGGTGTAACGCCGTTACAGAACGCGCCGGCGGCGATGGACGACGTATCTTTCGGAAGATCGATCAAGGTCCAATGGAAGAAGTCGACACGCGGCAGATCTGCCGGTACGGTTTTACCTTCTTGATTGACATCGTCGCCACGCGACGGCACGTCCGGATCATGGCAAATCAGCACAAGCGATTTGGTGCCTGTCGGCAAGTCGCTCCAGGCGAGATGCGGATTCCTGTTCGGGGCCATTGCAACATGGTTGGCCGGGTCGATGACGCAGAACGCGAATTCTCCCGCAATCGGTGCGCCGTCCTTGATCGAATCACTCCAAAGCTTCATGCCAGTCTCCTTTTTGTTAGGTACCTAAAGTGAACGCCATTGTGAGTGCAAAGCTCCGTTGCCGTTCCCTGATTCAGTGTTGGGGCTTGACCTGCAACCAGAATGTCACCGGACCATCGTTGACCAGCGACACTTGCATATGGGCGCCGAATTGGCCGGTTTCGACTTTCGCCAGCTTCGCCCGCGCCCGCTGTACAACATAATCGAACAGTCGCCGCCCCTCGTCCGGAGCTGCCGCCGGCGTGAAGGAGGGGCGCGTGCCGGATTGGGTGTCCGCAGCCAGTGTGAATTGCGGCACCAGCAGCAGACCGCCTGCCACATCGGTAATGCTGCGATTCATCTTGCCTGCATCATCCGCAAAAACCCGGTAAGAGAGCAACTTCGTCAGCAAGGCATCCGCCTCACGCTCGCCATCGCCGCGCTCGGCGCACAGCAGCACCATCAGCCCGGGGCCGATCGCGCCGACAGTGACGTCATCGACCACGACGCCAGCCTGCGTCACCCGCTGCAATAACGCAATCATGCGGCCGTGCTCAGGACAGGGTCACACGAGCGAACTTGCGTTTGCCGACCTGGAGTACGAAGGTTCCGGCATCAACCTTCAGCCCCTTGTCCGTCACGGCCGCGCCATCCAGCCGCACCCCGCCCTGCTCCACCATCCGTAGCGCTTCGGACGTCGATGGACAGAGATTGGCTTGCTTGAGCAGTTGCCCGATGCCGAGCGGCGCTCCGGTCAGTGTGACTTCCGGAATTTCATCCGGAATGCCGCCCTTGGCGCGATTGTTGAAATCAGCCAGCGCATCTTCCGCTGCCTGACGGGAATGAAAGCGCGCAACGATTTCCTGGCCGAGCAGGACTTTGATATCGCGGGGGTTGCGCCCCTCCTCAACTTCTTTCTTGAACTGTGCGATTTCCGCCAGGGAACGGAAGGATAACAATTCGTAATAACGCCACATCATGACGTCGGAAATGCTCATGAGTTTGCCGAACATGGTGTTCGGCGGCTCCGTAATACCTACATAATTGCCCTTCGATTTAGACATTTTTTCAATTCCGTCTAAACCTTCCAACAAAGGCATGGTCAAGATACATTGTGGCTCCTGCCCATAGTCTTTTTGCAGTTCCCGGCCTACAAGCAAATTGAATTTCTGGTCGGTACCGCCGAGTTCCAGATCGGACTGCAAGGCGACTGAATCGTATCCCTGCATCAACGGA
>NZ_DASZBA010000273.1:0-3777 GCF_035944575.1 Noviherbaspirillum sp. | reverse complement strand
GCTCCACTTTCCGCTTTTACGTACTCATACACCCCTGCCGGACAGTAGCGCGACTCCGGGCCCGCATATTGGGCGAGATTCACGTTGACCGGCACGCTCGGATCTTTCAGCGTCAAGTGCGCTGGCTGTTCTTCCGCATGGTTGGTGTTCGAGATGAAGACGGAAGACAGACGATCGAAAGTAAGCTTGTTGTCCGGCTTCGGATAAACGATCGGCTTGAACTCGGATGCCGGACGCAGATACTCATGATCGGCCTTGGTACTGCGCAAGGTCCAGGGTGCCTTGCCACGGAAAATGAGCTGATCGATGCCGGCCATCGCGGTGCCGACATAGAATCCCTTGCCAAGCCAGGGCTTAAAGTTGCGGGCAGTGTAAAGCTCATCGTACAGCCAGGACTTTTCGAAGGCGGCCGGATACGCAGACAACTCATCGGCGGAGCGGCCGGCGCCCAGCGCATCGTAAACCGCCTCGGCTGCCAGCATGCCGGTCTTGATCGCTGCATGGCTGCCTTTGATGCGAGGCATGTTCAGGAAGCCCGCGTCGCACCCGATCAGCGCACCGCCCGGGAAGACGAACTTCGGCAACGATTGCAGACCGCCTGCGGTAATCGCACGCGCACCATAGGAAATGCGTTTCCCGCCTTCAAAGAATTTGCGGATTTCCGGATGTGTCTTGTAACGCTGGAATTCTTCAAACGGCGACAGGTAAGGATTCTCATAGGCCAGGCTGACGACAAAACCGACCGCAACCTGGTTATTTTCGAGATGGTAAAGGAAGGATCCGCCGACCGTGTTTTTGTCCAGCGGCCATCCGGTCGTGTGCACCACCAAACCGGGCCGGTGCATCTTCGGATCGATTTCCCACAATTCCTTGATGCCGATGTTGTAGGTCTGAGGTGCGCGGCCTTCGTCCAGATTGAACTTGCTGATCAGCTGCTTGCCCAGATGACCCCGCGAGCCTTCCGCAAAGAAAGTGTATTTTGCATGCAGCTCCATGCCGAGCTGGAAGGCATCGGTGGGATTGCCATGACGGTCAATCCCCATGTTCCCAGTAGCAACGCCTTTTACAGAACCGTCGTCGTTATACAGAATCTCTGCCGCCGGAAATCCCGGGAATATCTCCACGCCGAGCGCTTCGGCCTGCTGGCCCAGCCAGCGGACCACGTTGGCAAGCGAGATTACATAATTGCCGTGATTGTGGAACGCCGCCGGTACAGTGAAATCCGGCATCTTGATCGCCTTGGTTTCGGTCAGAACGTAGATGCGATCTTCCGAAACCGGCATGTTCAATGGGGCGCCCATCTCTTTCCAGTTGGGGAACAATTCGTTCATGGCGATCGGGTCCATGACGGCGCCCGACAGGATATGCGCACCGACTTCGCCTCCTTTTTCAAGGACGCAGACGGATACATCGTTACCTTTTTCGGCGGCAAGTTGTTTGAGGCGGATAGCGGCTGATAAGCCTGCCGGTCCTCCTCCCACGATGACGACGTCATACTCCATCGCTTCACGCGGACCGTATTGTTCTAGGATGCTCTGGTTATGGCTTTGCGTCATGGTCTCACCACCGTAAATGATATTATCGAACGAGTGTGCTAATTGTCGTGGATTTTGCTGGAGAATGCTAGTCCGGCATCTTTTTGCTGCAGGCCCAACTAAGCTTAAATGACGCTCGGAAGCGTTATCTCAAGCCTGGTAGATGCATCATTCTAATCGCCCTGCATTCATGCAATCATAGCGCCTCGATATGCCAAGTCCATCGGACTTCCCAATCACCACAAGGAGAACTAAAAGTATGGAGCTGAATTTTGACGGAAAAGTTGCTTTGGTCACCGGCGCATCCAGCGGCCTTGGCGCACGTTTCGCCAAGGTGCTGGCCGAAGCCGGTGCGCAGGTGGTGCTTGCATCGCGTCGTGTGGAGCGTCTGAAAGAGCTGCGCGCGGAAATCGAGTCCGCCGGCGGAGCGGCACATGTGGTCACGCTTGACGTGACCGATTACGCCAGCATCAAGGCAGCAATCGCCCATGCCGAAACCGAGGCGGGACCCATCGACATACTTGTCAACAATTCCGGAGTTTCCACGACTCAACGCCTGGTTGATGTTACCCCCGAAGACTACGCATTCGTGATGGATACCAATCAGCGAGGCGCATTTTTCGTGGCGCAGGAAACCGCAAAGCGCATGATCGCCCGTGCGAAGGGCGACCCGAAAAAACAGCATCGCATCATCAACATTGCGTCAGTGGCTGGGCTGCGGGTCCTGCCCCAGATCGGCATCTATTGCATGAGCAAGGCTGCGGTAGTGCATATGACCAAATCGATGGCCGTGGAGTGGGGCAGGTACGGCATCAATGTCAATGCGATCTGCCCAGGCTACATCCGTACCGAGATCAATAACGAACACTTCAACAGCGAGCAGGGCCAGACACTCATCAATATGCTGCCGCGCAAGCGCATCGGCACGCCCGAAGATCTGGACGGCTTGCTGCTGCTCCTCGCCGCAGAGGAATCCCGCTTTATCAACGGTGCGATCGTGACGGCCGATGACGGCATGAGTGCGCAGTAAGCAACCTGGCATTCCGATAATTTGGAGCTTTCAGGACTATGTCTGAAAAAAAGTTAGTGCACACGATGCGCATGGCGATCCGCTGGGGTGACATGGATGCGATGGGACATGTCAACAATACTGTCTACTTCCGCTACCTCGAGTCGGCACGTATTGACTGGTTCACCCAGATTGGCTGCGAGCCGGATCCGGCCGGTGACGGGCCGGTCATCATCAACGCCCACTGCACCTTCATCAAACAGCTGAAGTATCCAGGCGACATCGAGGTACTTACCTATGTCGGGCCGCCCGGGCGCTCGAGTTTCGAAACGATTCAGGAAATACGCCGGGTCGATCAGCCGGAAATACTGGCTGCGCAAGGCGGCGCAAAGGTGGTATGGGTCAACTTTCCTTCGGAAAAGTCAACGCCTCTTCCGGACAATATCAAGGAATTGCTCGCCTGATGCCTGGCTGCTGTTAGACCGTTACACCGACCAGCCGATGGACCAGTTCGCTGGACGTCGCCGCATCGAACTTCCGCATCAGCTTCGCACGGTGCATCTCCACCGTGCGAGGGCTGAGGCCGATTTGGCGGGCTATCAACTTGCTGGTCTTTCCTTCCACCAGCAGCGCGGCAATTTCTCTTTCACGCGGCGTCAGTTCCGCAGTCACGGGACGCTTGGCACTCAAATCCTCAAATGTCCAGATGCCTGCCGCATGCGGGTCGTTATGGATCAATGCGCGGCCGCTTACATGGCACCAGAATAGCTCCTGATTCGACCGTTTCATAATCCGTTCGTCCGAATACACGCCTTTCGCGCTCATGATCGGCACGATGCGGGCGCCGGTACGCTCGAATTCGTCGATTGTCGGATAAAGGATGCGGAACGATTCACCGATCAACTGGTCGGGCAAATAGCCGAACATTGCCGCCAGTGCATTGTTGCAGGCATGGATGACCCGATGTTCGGACACGCACATGCCCACGGGAGCATGGAGAAAAATGGCTTCGTAGTTGACTGGATTTGGTGCGCTCATGAAGTCTGCTGCGACCTGTTGGATAAAATTGGTATTTTTACGGTATTGTGCCGGCTAGTCCATCATCATATGCTGGCGGGCAAGTTAGGCACCTTACAACAAAAGGGGTTGGTATGAACAAAGTTTATCCTGATGCGACTGCAGCGCTGGCCGGCATCATCAAAGACGGCCAAACCATCGCAGTAGGCGGTTTCG
>NZ_DASZBA010000272.1:0-3308 GCF_035944575.1 Noviherbaspirillum sp. | reverse complement strand
GGAACAGAAGCTGCACGAGTCATCAAAGATGTATCAGTGCGTCAAGGTGACGTTGCTGGCAAGTCTGAACGGCTATGCGCCCGCGCTAGCAGTCGAGTTCGGCCGCAAAGTGCTGTTCTCCACAGAGCGTCCGTCCTTCTCCGAACTGGAAGAGCACATCAAGAAAGCCAAGGCCAAATAGGCGTATGAAACCAGAACGGCGGGAGAATCATGGCTGACGAAGGGCTGCGCCCCATCATCGTAAAGCGAATCAAAAAAGGCGGCGGCGGTCATCACGGCGGCGCATGGAAGATCGCCTACGCCGACTTCGTCACCGCAATGATGGCATTCTTTCTTTTGATGTGGCTGCTTGGCTCCACCGCCAAAGGAGATCTGCAAGGGATCGCCGAATACTTTCAAACGCCGCTCAAGGTTGCCATGGCCGGCGGCAGCGGCAGCGGAGACAGCTCCAGCGTGATCCAGGGCGGCGGCAGGGACCTGACGCGCAAGGACGGGCAAATCAAAAAGGGCGATGATCCGACGCCCAAGAAAACCTACACCATGAACTCGGCCAATGCCAAGACCATGCAGGAAGAACTGGAGCGTGCCGAGATGGCGCGACTCCGGATCCTGAAAACCCGTATCGAAGCAGCGATCGATGCACGGCCGACATTGAAACAGTTTCGCAATCAATTATTAATCGATATTACAACAGAGGGCTTGCGCATCCAGATCGTGGACGAGCAGAATAGGCCCATGTTTGCCTTGGCGAAAGCCGAGCTGCAACCGTACACCAAGGAGATCCTGTACGAGATCGGCAAGGCGCTTAACGACATGCCGAACAAGATCAGTCTTTCCGGACATACGGATGCGACGCCATACGCAAGCGGCGAGAAGTTTTACAGCAACTGGGAGCTGTCATCGGACCGCGCAAACGCGTCGCGCCGGGCACTGGTGGCTGGGGGAATGGATGAAAGCAAGGTGTTGCGCGTGGTCGGATTGTCGTCGGCTGCATTATTCGACACGAATAATCCGACCAGTCCGGTGAACCGTCGGATCAGCATCATCGTCATGAACAAGAAGGCGGAGGAGTCCGCCAACAAGGAAGGCGGCTCCATCGCAGTGTCCAACGAAGCGCAGGTAAAGCAGGAACTGGGCGGAACGCAGGGAACAGGCACGGCGCAGGATACGGGCGGAAAGCCGGGAAATTAACATTTTCGGCGACTGGTTGCGACGACCGTCGGATAACGGGACATCTTCATGACAGGAAAAACGTTGTTGAGCTCTCAAGTGAAAGGCCTGCTTTCCAGCGTATCGGAGCATGGAGCCCAGCATCTCAACGAAATCGAAAGCGATCTGAAGCAAACCGATGCACTGCTGAGCGAAGCGATCGAGAAGCTTTGCAGGAGCTTTCTCGCAATCCAGCAAGCGGTTTCCGACCACCAGGCCACAGTCGAACAACTCATTGGCGGCATGCCGGTCGAGAAGGCCGCCGAGCTGCAATCCAGACAATCGGAAATCGTGCAGCACGTGAATGCCGCAGTAACCGGCCTGCAATTCCAGGATATGACCAGCCAGCTATTTGCCAGAACGGTACGGCGCGTGGCCGGCCTGCGCGAGGCGCTGGAGCAGATCGGCACAGGAAGCTCGGACTTGCAGGATAACGGCGAACCGGGCGACATCGTCGCCACGCTGGAGAGCATGAACAAGGTATTGAACGAACAAAGCGCGAAGCTGGAAGGCGTACTTTGGAAGGCGGTTTGCCAGACGCATATGGAAAGCGGCGACGTCGAGTTGTTCTAGCTGCGTTGCGCAACAAGGATATAACGGAAAACGGGCGACAAACCCGGCATCGAAGAGGCGGAGTAAAAAGATGGCGAAATCAATATTGGCGGTGGATGATTCCGGGTCGTTGCGGCAGATGGTGGTCTTCAGCCTTCGGGCTGCGGGATACCAGGTGACCGAAGCGGTTGACGGCCAGGACGGGCTGGAAAAGGCAAAAAGCCAGGTGTTCGACCTGGTGCTGACCGACCAGAACATGCCCCGGATGGACGGACTGACGCTGATCAGATCGCTGCGGCTGGTGCCGATGTATCAAAAGGTGCCGATCCTGATGCTCACCACCGAATCAAGCGACGACATGAAGCAACGGGGCAGGGCGGCAGGGGCTAACGGATGGCTGGTCAAGCCGTTCGATCCCCAGCGCCTGACCGAAGTGGTCAAGAAAGTCATCGGCTGAACGCGATGCGCGACTGCCATAGCAAATGTAAAAGCCGCCCACACGGAGCCGATAAATGACCATTGACATGAGCCAGTTCTTCCAGGTGTTCTTCGATGAGACCGAAGAGCTCCTCGCAGAGATGGAGAAGCTGCTACTTGCAATCGATGTCCAGTCACCGGATGAAGAGGACCTCAACGCGATTTTCCGGGCCGCGCATTCGATCAAGGGAGGCGCCGGAACGTTCGGCCTGAATGATTTGACCGAAGTAACCCATGTGCTGGAATCACTTCTGGACAAGATCCGCAAAGGAGAAATGGCGCTGACCGCTGAGCATGTCGACGCCTTCCTGGTCGCCAAGGACATCCTCAAGATGCAGCTGGACGGGCATCGGCTGCAGACGCCGGTCGACCAGGACGCCGTAGCGGATGCACGAATGACCTTGCAATCGCTCTCCCAGGATGCTCTGCCGCCTCTTCCGCCCGAACATGGGATGGAGACGCCATCTGCCTCAGCCGTCGCGCCGGATGGTTTCACCCGGCATTTCCGCATTGAGCTGCCGAAAATCGCGCCGCGTGATGCGGATGCATTGGTTGCCGAGCTCGGTCTGCTTGGACATATCGACCGCACCGCAATCGACGGCGAGCGTACCTGCGTTCTTCTTGCAACCAACGAAAGCGCAGACGATATTGTCGCCATTTGCTCCTTCGTCCTCGATCCATCCGATTTGAAGATTACCGAACAGGCTGCCCCCAAGCCCGCGATGACTGCCGCTGAGGCCAAGGCGGCGCAGGAAGAGGCGCAGGGCTATGGTTTCTTCGAACCGCTGGAGAATGAGGCGGATCTGGCAGCCGCTGCGAAGGCAGCCCAGGAGGAAAAGCAGGGATATGGTTTCTTCGAGCCCTTCGAGCCGCCTGCGTTGAAGGAAGCGCAGGAAGCCGCTGCCGCAGCAGTCTCATCGCCGGCCGGCGCGGCTGCGGGTGCGCCCTTCAGTGCAACCGAGGTAAGCAGCGACATGCCAGGTACGTCGGGTTCCGACAAGAAAGCCACGGCAAGGAAGGACAACGATCGGGCGGCAGGCAATCAAGAGTCTTCATCGATCCGGGTAGGC
>NZ_DASZBA010000271.1:0-4448 GCF_035944575.1 Noviherbaspirillum sp. | reverse complement strand
CTCCGCAGTCCGCCGGTTCCTGTATCCCACCGGTGACCAGCCCCGGTTTTCGGGGCGCATGCTATGGCGTGCCGTCACGGAAGCCGAACCTTACCTTGATGGACGCAGCATGTTCATGGCGGGGCACCAGGACCAGAAATTCGTGTGTTATCCGATTTCCGAACCGCTGCGCAGGCAAGGGCGTTCGCTGATCAACTGGATCGCGGAGCTTCGCGTTCCCAACGGCGAGCTGCCGAAGACAGACTGGAACCGCAAGGTCGACAAGGCGGTGTTCAGCAAGCCGTTCGACAACTGGAAATGGGGATGGATCGATATTCCGGCCATTATCCAAGGGGCGGAAGTCGTGTACGAGTTTCCCCTGGTCGATCGCGACCCCTTGCCCCGCTGGACGTTCGAACGCGTGACATTGCTTGGTGATGCCGCTCATCCCATGTATCCGATCGGTTCAAACGGCAGCGCCCAGGCAATCCTGGATGCGCGTTATCTGACAGATTGCCTGGCCAGTGAAACCGATATCCGGTACGCGCTGCGCGAATACGAGGCGGAAAGACTGCCGCGCACGACCGGCATCGTTCTTCGCAACCGGATGAATGGTCCCGAACAGGTGATGCAGATCGCCGAAGAGCGGGCGCCGAACGGATTCAAGCACATCAACGACGTCATCTCCCAGGCGGAACTGGAAGCGGTCTCCATGCGTTACAAGCAACTCGCGGGATTTGACAAGAACGCGCTGAGCGCCAAGGTGGCTACCTGACGCAAGGGCATTGCGACGGCATGTGGATGAAAGGTCCGGCTTCGTTCGTATGGTGAGCCCTCGCGGGCGATGTCCATGCATTCGGCAGGCGGCTCGCTGCAGTGGCCGTGTTTGATCACTTACTTATCTGAGGAACATCATGTCCGATCTTTTTGACAATCCAATGGGACTCATGGGTTTTGAGTTCGTCGAATTCGCCTCTCCCACGCCGAACGTACTGGAGCCGATCTTCGAGAAGATGGGCTTCACCAAGGTTGCCCGCCACCGCTCGAAAGATGTGGTGCTGTACCGGCAGGGTGACATCAACTTCATCATCAATAACGAGCCCAAGAGCATTGCCGCATATTTCGTCGCCGAACATGGCCCGTCCGCCTGCGGCATGGCGTTTCGGGTCAAGGATGCGCACAAGGCCTATGCGCGTGCGCTTGAACTGGGTGCCCAGCCGGTCGACATACCCACCGGCCCGATGGAGCTTCGCTTGCCGGCCATCAAGGGCATCGGCGGCGCGCCCCTGTACCTGATCGATCGCTTCGAGGAAGGAAAGTCGATCTACGACATTGATTTCGAGTTCCTGCCCGGCGTGGATCGCAAGCCCAAGGGAGCGGGCCTGAAGTTCATCGATCACCTGACCCACAACGTCTATCGGGGGCGGATGGGTTACTGGGCCGGTTTCTATGAAAAGCTGTTCAATTTCCGGGAGATTCGCTACTTCGACATCACCGGCGAGTACACCGGCCTGACCTCCAAGGCCATGACGGCGCCGGACGGCAAGATCCGCATCCCGCTCAACGAAGAATCGAAAAAGGGCGGCGGGCAGATCGAGGAATTTCTCATGCAGTTCAATGGCGAGGGCATCCAGCATATCGCGCTGTTGACGGATGACCTGATGTCCACGCTCGATGAACTGAGGATGGCAGGCGTGCCGTTCACGCCTGCGCCGCCGCAAACCTACTACGAAATGCTCGAGGAGCGCCTGCCCGGCCACGGCGAAAAGGTCGATGAATTGCAGATGCGAGGCATCCTTCTTGACGGGGCAACCAATGACGGCCACAAACGGCTGCTGCTGCAGATTTTCTCGGCGCCGGTTTTCGGGCCGGTGTTCTTCGAATTCATCCAGCGCAAGGGTGATGAAGGATTTGGTGAAGGCAATTTCAAGGCCCTGTTCGAGTCGCTGGAGCGAGACCAGATTCGACGTGGCGTGCTGCAGGGCGAATTATGAACAACGGCTGCAATGACGCAACGCAAGCGTGTTCATCAGCTGCGGAAACTGTGAAACCAGTACAGCACATCCGCCTGCCTTCGCGCTGTTGGGGCTAAGACGGATATTGGCACTGGCACTACGAGTTAATTACGAGAACATCCAAGGAGACACTCTTGATCGATAAAGAAAAATCAGGCATGTACTGGGTAGGCGCCCGGGTTGTCCGGGCCGCCGCGGCATGCATGTTGCTCGCTGCCACGACGGGGAGCGCACTCGCACAATCCTATCCAACGCGTCCTGTGCGCTTGGTGGTCGGGTTCCCTAGCGGAACAGGCCCGGATCTCGTTGCGCGCCTGGTTGCACAGAAGCTCCAGGAGTTCACCGGCCAGGGTTTCGTGGTCGACAACAAGACAGGCGCAGCGGGACTTATCGCAGCACGTGAAGCGGCGAAAGCGCCGCCTGACGGCTACACACTGTTTCTGGGCACCGTTGGGGAAATGGCAATCGCACCCAGCTCCTATACCCGACTGGGCTTCGATCCGGTCAAGGATTTCGCTGCTGTCAGCCATGTCGTGACTTCGGACTTCGCTTTCGTCGTGCCAACCGCGACGCCTGCAAAAAACCTGAAGGAGTACGTGGAATGGGGCAAGTCGCAGAAGAGTTTATTCATGGGAACCTTCGGCGCCGGAACACCCGGCCACTTCGGTGTCGCCATGCTGGCCGATGCAACTGGCCTCAAGGCTGAGCCGGTCCATTACAAGAACACGGGCGATGCGATGAGCGGCATCATCGCAGGCGATACACAAGGCTTGTTCGGAACTCTTGCTTTGGTCAGCTCCCACGTCAAGGGAGGCAAGCTGCGTGCGCTCGCAACCACCGGCGCGGAACGTTCGACGATGTTGCCGGATGTGCCGACCGCGAAAGAGCAGGGTTATCCGTCCGTCGAATTCGGCGCGTGGTTCGGAATTTACGCGCCTGCAAAGACACCGAACGACATCCTGGACAAATTGAACGGGGAAGTCGTGAAGGCAATGCAGGCGCCCGACGTGCGCGAAAAACTGCAGGGAGTCGGGTTTCGCGTGGTAGGCAGCAGCAGGCAGGAATTTGACCGCCTACTGAAGCAAGACATCCCCCGCTGGGAAAAGGTCGTGAAGGCGACTGGCTTCAAAGCACAGGAGTAGAAAGGCGGCAGGCGAAAACCTGACGCTGACAAAAGAAAAGCGCCTGCGGGCGCTTTTTGTTCTTCTGGCGCCGACGCGATAGACTTCCGAGCGATCAATCAACAAGCGCGGCACTGGGCAGTGCAACTGCGCTCAAGGGAAACATAAGCGAAGGGAATTTGGCGCAAATGTGTCCAAAGAAGAGGAGTCTTGCATGAAACTGGTCCCGCCGACAGGAATCGAACCTGTATCTAGCGCTTAGGAGGCACTCGTTCTATCCATTGAACTACGGCGAGACGCTGGGAACCGAGCTTCGTTTTGCAGCCCGGTGCGAAATTATAGCCGAGACTCTGTTGCGGGAAATAACTTCGTTCTGCAGGCTGTCGGTACAATGCCCGCTTCGTTAATCACATGCGTCGCGCTTTGCGCGAAAAATCGTTATGGCTGTCGTCTCCCTTTCCAATGCCCAGCTTGCATTCGGGCATGTTCCTCTCCTTGACCATGCAGAATTCGCGCTCGAATCGACAGAACGTGTCGGCCTGATCGGGCGCAACGGTACCGGCAAATCCTCCTTGCTGAAAATCATCGCCGGCATTTCCCGCCTCGATGACGGGCTGCTGGTCATGCAACAAGGCGTCAAGATCGCTTATGTCGAACAGGAGCCGCAATTTGTCAACGACATGACTGTGTTCGATGCTGTGGCGGCCGGGATGGGTGAATTGCCCGCCTTGCTGAACGAGTACAACGACCTGGCCACGCAACTCGGCGGCAGCGACGATGACGCGGCGATGGAGCGCATGCATGAAATCCAGACCAAACTGGATGCCGCCGATGCATGGAGCCTGGGTAACCGGGTCGAAACCACGCTCGCCCGGCTGAATCTCGACAAGGACGCGCTGATGGGGACGTTGTCGGGCGGCACCAAGAAGCGGGTCGCGCTGGCATGTGCGCTGGTGAGCGCGCCGGATGTCCTCCTGCTCGACGAGCCCACCAACCATCTTGACTTCACCTCCATTCTTTGGCTGGAGGGGCTGCTGCGTGACTACAAGGGCAGCGTATTGTTCATCACTCACGACCGTTCCTTTCTCGACAATGTCGCCACCCGCATCATCGAGCTTGATCGCGGCAGGCTGCTGTCGTTTCCCGGCAATTTCAGCGCTTACCAGACGCGCAAGGCCGAACAGCTTGAAATCGAAGCGATCGAAAATGCGAAATTCGACAAAATCCTGGCGCAGGAGGAGGTCTGGATACGGAAAGGTGTCGAAGCGCGGCGTACCCGGAATGAGGGTCGCGTCAGGCGGTTGGAGGAGCTGCGACGTACGCGCAGCGCACG
>NZ_DASZBA010000270.1:0-6406 GCF_035944575.1 Noviherbaspirillum sp. | reverse complement strand
GCACGCCCTGTTAGGCTCCGCCAGACGTCGAGACTGACCTGTTCTTTTCTCCGCTCGACGCACCTCTGAAAGAATCACGCGCTACATCCGTGACCATCTCCGGTCCAGTCTTGTGAATCCATGCTGACGAAGCCAGCTTGGTACGGCAAGAAAAACCAATTCCTCAACAAACATGCATGTGCCGGGTCCGGAGAGCCGGTTTGTGCAACTTCCTCGATATCCGTCCTTGGCGCCATAAACCCACCGGATCTCAAAAATGTCCGACGCACTGTTTCGCGATTGGCCGGGAAAAATTTTGGATGTAATGCGGACGAACTACGGTTAACTCGTCGCGAGGGCCGTTCTGGTGCAGAGTCAGACATTGAGGGGTAACGCCAAAGTCAGCCTTTTCCACCATGTGTAAGTCCGTTGAAAGCGGGTTTGGATCTGTTAAGCACGCAACCTGATAGGGCAGCCTATACCAAATCAGGGCGGTGCCTCTTCATCGGAATGATGGATCATCATCAAATAGGGACATGCATGGTCCTTATGCATGCTCAGGCGAATTCGCGTGCCTTCTGCACGGTCTTACCGACAAGGGGGCGTTTCTCGAAGCGATGAAGAAATTCAATCCGGTTCACGGGAAGGAGTTTCCCAATGCTTATAGCCTGAATGAAACGAGCAATTCCATTGAGGCCGGCAAGGAAAAAGGCATATCTGGTCTGGTGGATGAAGTGGTTCAATTAATCCAGCTTGAAAAAAATCCAATCCGATGAATCCAAATGGTGATGTGGTGGTCAAGCCAAGCGGCAGCGGTAACGGAAAAGGCATTGTCTTCGTCAAGGGAACAGATTCCCCGGAAATGATCCGCGAAAAGATTGAAAACGCCGCGGCAAGCATCGAGAAAGACTACGGCAAGGGTGCGGGCTTCCCTTGGGCGGCAGTGCCGAGAGTCAATCTGAAGGTTGTCGATAACCATGAGCAGGAGCTGCGTGTCGTCAGCTTTATCGTCGACGGTCATGCACTCTATGGAAAGGACGCTGAAGCGGAAAGATACGTCGTTGCCGTACCCACCATCTTCAAGAAGTCGCCGACAGGCGAAGCAGATATGGTCATGAACGTAACGGCGAACCTTAACAAGCTGACTGATGCAGACAAGGCGGACCCCGACTTCATGACGCGACTGCAGGACGCTGCTTGCAATAAGGAATCCCTTGAAAAGCACGGGCTTAATGTGGAAGGGATGACGGATGTGTGCCGATGGTCGGCCGCTTTCACACGTCATGTAGTGTCGGAGCGAATCAAGGAAAAGTCCGCTGCAGCCCAAGCTTCGGCATCACAGCCAGCGTCACAAGAAGGTATTCAGCAAGCGGCAACATCGGTGAAAGGCAAAGAGATCGCAGAATATGCGTAACTGGAAAGCCGAGTGCAAAACCCTCGGTTGAATAAGAAGTAACTTGTCGTGCCAAGCCTCATCCACGTAAAGATTTTCTGCGCGGATGAGGCCTCTCATTGAGAGTTGCAGGCCATACCGCATGCTGCAAGCAAGCCGCTATGAAAGCGGGTTGTTGCCGCACGGATGGCATAGAAGGATGCCTGACTGGTGTAAGCGGCGGTGAAAGTGCTGCACGCCACGCTGTCCGAAACAGGTGATACATATCAATGCCGCCCGCACTCGACTGGCCGATACTAATAAGACAACTAGAAACGGCACTCTGATGTGCATGTCCGCCAGTAATGTTCAAACATTCATTCTTTCGCTTCTTGCTCGTTGGGGTATCCAATACGGTCATCGGTATGGGGATCGTGTATATCGCCTGGCGTTTCTTCGGCTGGCAGGATGTTTCCGCCAACGTACTTGGTTATCTCGTCGGCTTTTTGTGGAGCTTCAGCATGAACCGCATCTGGACCTTTAATGACAAGGGGGCGGTGGCACGCAGCTTTTCCCGATTCGCGCTCGTCTGCGCAGTGGCCTATGCCGCCAACCTTGCAATCCTGATCGCCGCTCGCTCCATCATGGGCGAGGGGAGCTTTCTGCCGCACATCTTCGGTGCGGTGGCCTATACGGGACTAGGCTACGTCGGCAGCCGCCTCTTCGCTTTTCGCCAGCCGCGTCATTGCTGAGTGGCGACCATGACATCGATCCATCCTGTTCACGTCAATCTGATCGTTCCCTGCTATAACGAAGAAGCCGTTCTGCCTGAAACCAGCAGGCAACTGCTGGCCATGCTCGGCAAGCTGCAGGCGCAGGGCCGCATCGACATGGAAAGCAGCGTCACCTTCGTGGATGACGGGTCACGCGACCGGACATGGCAGATGATCGAAGAGCTCAGCCGGAAGGATCCGCGCGTGCACGGCATCAAGCTGTCACGCAACCAGGGGCATCAGAACGCGTTGCTGGCGGGATTGCTGTCCGCCCGCGGCGACGTCCTCGTCAGCCTCGATGCTGATCTGCAGGACGACATCGAAGCAATACCACGCATGCTGGATGAATACGAGCGCGGCGCCGACATCGTCTACGGCGTCCGCGCCCGGCGCGATACCGATACCATGTTCAAGCGCTGGACCGCGCGCGCCTATTACGGCCTGCTGCGCAAATTCGGCGTCGACATTGTCCCCGACCATGCCGACTTCCGGCTGATGAGCCGCCGCTCGCTTGATGCGCTGCGTGACTTCCGCGAGGTGAACCTGTTCCTGCGCGGGATCATTCCGATGCTGGGTTTCCGTACCGCCATTGTCACGTACGACCGGCTGTCGCGATTCGCCGGGGAGAGCAAATACCCGGTGCTCAAGATGCTGGCGCTGGCGCTCAATGGCATCTTTTCTTTCTCAACGGTGCCGCTGCAATGGATTACGGTATTTGGCTTCGTGCTGTCGGCGGCGTCCATGGCGATCGGAATGTGGGCGCTATTCATCCGTTTTGCCACAAATCTGGCCATACCCGGCTGGGCATCGACCGTGATCCCGATGTATTTTCTCGGCGGCCTGCAACTGCTGGCCCTGGGTATCATCGGCGGCTACCTGTCACGCATCTATTCGGAAACCAAGCAACGCCCGCGCTTCATCATCGAGAAATCCATTTAGCTGCCGCGATGCACCAGGCCGCATGGGGCCGGCACCTGACATTCGTCCGCGCCGGAAGCATGGCCTTGCCGGGGTATCCCAAGATGTAACGTCAAGGCGCAGCGTGTAAATTTTTCCTGCAACGCCTTCACTGATTAAGGTGTATCAACCTATTTACACCGTGCAGCCGGTAGCATTGCAATTTTGGCATGAGCATTGCTTTGTTCATCCACGATGCCACGGCGCAAGCCACGGCATGGCGCAGCATGCGCATCCGAATTGCAACCAACAAAGGAAATCAATGCGAGAGTCGACGTTCAGGGCACTGTTCCTGCTATCCATTTTGTGGGGAGCTCTTATTTTCTGGGTTGCCCCACATCCGCCGATGATCGATCTGCCGCAGCACGCGGGGCAGGTCGCTCTGTTGAAGGAAATGGTACTCGGACAGTCGCCATGGGCCGATCAATTCCGCATCAATCTCTTCACTCCTTACATCATCGGCTACGGACTCGCCTTGCCATTGTCATTCGTGATGTCGGTCGACGCATCGCTTAAATTGTTGATGTCGCTGTCGTACATCGCGTTCGTTTTCATGTGTGTCAGGCTGCGCCGGCAATACGGCGGTGATCCGCGTCTCGATTGGTTCTTCCTGCTGAGCTTCTTCGGATTCGCCTATACCTGGGGCTTCCTTACCTTCCTGGTGGCGGCGCCGATCGGCTTGTGGTTCATTCTGCTGACGGAGCGATTCGCGGACCAGCGGACCGTGTCGCGCGGCATCGCCGTCATCGCGGTCGGCTTGCTGACGCTCGCGTCGCACGGCATGATTTTCGGCTTCGCATGGGGCGTCGGCGCCGCGCTGCTTGCGGTAAGAATGAAACGACTCAAGGCGCTGCTTTCAGCCGCCTGGCCTTTCGTGATCCTGGCGCTGACCTGTATTGCTTACTTCTGGATCAACAGGCGTATCAATGCCGAATTGCAGATCAATCTGCAGCCGCGCATCGAATGGAATTTCGATCTCATCCGGCGCTTGAAAGCGCCACTGTACGCCATCGCGGCAGGCACGCAGCGAAGCTCCAGTGCACCGTTCTGGCTGCTGGTCATTTTCATGGCTGCGGTCCCCTGGTTGATGGGCCTGCGCATCGAATGGCGCAACAGGTCGAACTGGGTTGCGTTTGCGATCGTCATGCTGATCCTCGCTTTCGTGCCTTACTACGCCTACGATTCCTCCTACCTTTACGAGCGCTTCACGCTGTTCCTGGCGCCTGCATACGCATGGATGTTCATCAACAAATCCACGGCTGCCGACAACCTGCATCCCACTGCCAGTCGGCTCGCTGCGGGCAGCGGCCGCCTTGCGCGTTTCTATGTTCCGTTGATAGCGCTGGTTTGCTGGACCATGCTCGGCGTGCACACCGTACGTGCATGGAACTTCGGAAAGGAATCGGCGGACTTCAATGCGGTACTCAGCGCACTCGAACCTGGCCAGCGCGCTCTGTCGCTGATCTTCGACCGACACAGCGAGGCGGCGAATACCTATGGAGTTTATCTGCACTATCCATTGTGGTACCAGGCCGAGAAGAGCGGATTCGTAGACTTCAACTTCGCGTGGTTTCCGCCGCAGATAGTGCGGTATCAACCCCAGCACCTGCCGGCGGTGGAGAAGGGTTTCGAGTGGTATCCGGAAGGCCTTGACTGGGAGAAGCACGGTGCGTCGAACTATCGCTACTTCATCGTCCGTCATCTGGGACCGTTACCGAAAGACCTGTTCAAGGGGGCGGATTGCGCACCCGTGTCGACCGTGACCAGCGGAAGCTGGACGGTATTCGAGCGCAAGGATTGTACAGTCCGGAAACAGGCCGGCAAATGACATTTACGGGGTGGCGCCCGTCAGCATACACCGGCCTCGCATCGCCTTGCCGCCGACAGAGCTGTCCAGAAACGGCACCGGTTTGATCGCCGGGCACGACATCGTTTGGGCCGGACGAGACGGCTGGCGCGAACAGAACCGCATCGCCATGCACTTCATCGCGCGGGGAGCACGGCGACCTCAGGACCTTGGTACGCCCGCGCGGCCATCATTCAATACCAACGATAAGGAAGACTGGATGCAGGAGAGGAGATTGCGGCTGTTGTTCATCATTAGCGCCCTGTGGGGAATGCTCATATTCTGGGTTGCGCCGCATCCTCCGATGGTCGATCTCCCCCAGCATGCGGGGCAGGTCGTACTTTTGAAGCAGATGCTGCTCGGCGACTCACCGTGGTCGGAGCAACTGCGAATCAATCTGTTCACACCCTACATCATCGGATACGGCCTGGCCTTGCCTTTGTCGCTTCTGATGCCTGTGGCGGCTGCGTTGAAGTTGCTGCTTTCGGCGGCCTACATCGCCTTTGTCTGCATGTGCATCGCACTACGACGGCAGTTCGGCGGAGATGCAAGGCTCGACTGGCTTTTCCTTCTGAGCTTTTTCGGCTTCGCATATACCTGGGGCTTCTTCACCTTCCTGATAGCCTCGCCCATCGGTCTGTATTTCATCCTCCAGGCCGAGCGCTATGCCGTTTCTCCCGACAGGTCTCGTGGCGCGATGGTGGTATTGATCGGATTGCTGATGCTCGCTTCGCATGGGCTCGTCTTCCTGTTCGCGACCGCGGTGGGCGCGGCCATCCTCGCCGCCCGGGTCCGCTGGTTCACACCGTTGCTGAAAGCCGCCTGGCCATACATCCTGCTCGCCTTCGCCTGTGGTGCCTACTTTCTGATCAACCAGCGCATCAATGCAGGATTGCAGACCGGACTGGAACAGGGGACCCGATGGAATTGGGACGCACTGCGGCGTCTCCCGCTTCTGTACACAGTGGCAGCCGGTACCCAGCGATCGCCAAGCACCTACTACTGGGCAATCGTACTGCTTTTTGCCGCCGCGCCCTGGCTGATGGGATTGCGCATCCACTGGCGGCGCAGTTCGAGCTGGATCGCCTTTGTCATCGTTGCGTCGATCATTATCGTGGTTCCGCATTTCGCCATGAACACGGCATTTTTGTATGAACGCTTTGCACTATTCCTTGCCCCGGCTTATGCATGGATGTTCAACGCAAAGCCGCAGAATGACGCCTTGCCTGCGGCGCGGAATTTTTCACCGCCGAGGTGTACAGGTGTCGTCTTCCTTCTGATGATCGCATGCTGGACGATGTTCGCCGTGCATACTTCGCGGGCATGGCACTTCGCGCGGGAATCAGCCGAGTTCGATGCCGTGCTGAGCGCGCTCGAACCCGGACAGCGCGCACTGTCGCTGATCTATAACCGCGATAGTGCGGCGGCCAATACCAATAATCTTTATCTTCACTATCCCCTGTGGTACCAGGCCGAGAA
>NZ_DASZBA010000269.1:0-22298 GCF_035944575.1 Noviherbaspirillum sp. | reverse complement strand
AGATCGTTCGTTACCGGCCTGAACGTCTGCCAGCGGTGGCGACACTATTCGAATGGCATCCGCATACATTCGATTGGCAGAAGCATCGCGGCATGGACTACCGTTATTTCATCGTGCGGCATCATGGTGCGGTGCCTTCGATGCTGTTCAGTGAAGCGGATTGCAAGCCTGTCGCGGTTACCGCGAGCGGCAGCTGGACGTTGTATGAGCACCGGCGCTGTCCTTAGTAACTGTCGCAATCAGAAGAATCGTCGTGCCGGGAGGCTTTAGTTGCAGCGCTCTGCTGCGGGTCACCTCCTTATCTCGCTATTGTCGAAATAAGACATCGAGGCGTCATTTTCTTCCTGCGATTCAACCCACCGCACCTTCCCCATATTGCTGAGACATGCCTTCAAAAAATTTCTGTATCGGCGATTCCCGCCAAGTGGATTGCATTGCTGTCGCTTGAATCACTATGCTCCGATATGCTTTCCTTGCAGCATCTTTGATGATGTGCTGCTAAGCCAAATTACTAAAGCTTGTTAGTTGGTTCCTTCCTTATTTGCATGCTGAATCGTTAGCAAAGCCAGCAATGCCGATTGCATGGCATGCATTCAGTTTCCTGAGTTCAATTTTCCGTTCAGAAAAAAAGATCGAATTTCCTCGGAACCATTTCCGAGCGGGAAAACTCTGACCTATCTCTTGCTTGCGAGCATTCTTGAGTACAGTCAACTGAAAGGAACACGGTTTGAATAACATCACCAACACCCGTCTCATCAAGTCCATCATCTCATCTGCTTGTGCATCGCTGATTCTCGCCGCATGCGGCGGTGGTGGTGGCGGTGATACAGCGCCTGATTCCTCCCTCGTCTCCGCATCCTCTGGGGCGATTGTTAGTCCTACTTCCCATGCCGGCTCGAATGAGACCTTGGCATCGGAAGCGGCACCGACGGAAACAGATGCAAAGGAAGCAAAGGCAGAACCCGGAAAAGAAGAAGCCGCACCCGGCCCATTCGGTCATAATGTGAACGATTACCGCATGACCTTCTCCGACGAGTTCGAGAACGGTTTCAATACCAGCGTGTGGAATGACACCACTTGGGACAAGCCTGCGCCTGAAACCGTCAACTACGCGGTGGAAGACGGCTCGCTGAAGATCTGGCCGGCACGTGACCCGCAAGGCAACTTCGTAGCACGCGTGATCGATACCGACGGCAAGTTCTACCAGACCTACGGCTACTATGAAATCGAAGCCAAGCTGCCGGTAGGCAAGGGCACATGGCCGGCATTCTGGCTGTACAACCACGACGAGCCGGGCAATTTCCGTCCAGAGATCGACATCATGGAAGCGTATGCAGGCGGCGGTCCCGCCAGCGGCTGGTCGGATGAGAATTTCCACCCCACCGCGTACGCACCGACGATCTGGACCGGCGCGCCGGGCGTTCTCGGCGGCACCAAGATGGTGACTGACCTGGGCGACCTGTCTGCCGGCTATCACAAGTACGGACTGAAATGGGAGCCGGGCAAGCAGACCTATTACTTCGACGGCAAGGAAGTGTATTCGGTCAATCTGGAAATGCCACGCCGCATGTACCTGATGCTGGATCTGCTGTACGGCAGCGCCAGCGGCCAGCCGGACGATTCGACGCCGACCGGCAAGAGCAACTCCTTTGACGTGAAATATGTGCGCGTCTGGCAGTTCAAGTAATTCACAATAAAATTATTCCTGCATTAATGACGTAAGCAGTTAATACGGCATTACTGACTGTGATTTAAAGGCCACCATGGTGACATGGTGGCCTTTTTTTCTTCATTGCAACGAATGCGTGGTGCGATTTTGTGCACCGCAAGCGAAGATGATCAGCCGCAATAACTGCCTGATCGTCAACGATATGATGGATGCTCCTGATGATATGGCCGTGTTGGTCCTGTCAACTCCATCTGTATCGAGGAGAACCGTTTTGCATCTACCGCGCTTGAATCGATTGCACCTGATACCCCGGCCAGCCGTCGCATGCTGGATCTTCGTCGCCATGTCGCTCGCCGCCTGCGGTCAGGATACCAATGCCAACATTGTCGAGAGCGATCAATACAAGGCCATTGCGGCGAGCGCTTCCGAGACGTCCAAACCATCGAAGAAGCAAGCCGCCAAGCCTGCCGAGGAGAAGAGGCCTGGTCCCTATGGCCAGAATCCTGACGACTACGTGCTTACTTTCGCCGATGAGTTTGAAAACGGTTATAACCCGGCGATATGGAATGACACGACGTGGGACAAGCCCAGCCATCCGCAAAAGAATTACGCAGTCGAAGGCGGCATGCTCAAGATCTGGCCGGAACGGGACGCCAACGAACAATTCATTCCCCGGGTCCTCGACACCGACGGCAAGTTCTACCAAACCTATGGCTATTTCGAAATCGAGGCCAAGCTCCCAAGAGGGAAGGGGCCATGGCCGGCATTCTGGCTCTATAACCACGATGACACCAACGGCACGTTTCGTCCGGAGATCGACATCATGGAGGCCTATCCCGGCGGTGGTCCGGAAAGTTACTGGAGTGACGCCAAGCTGAATCCCACCGCGTATGCGGTTACGATCTGGACGGGTAAGCCGAAGGAAAAGGGTGGCGAGAAGATGCTGATGGAGCTTGGTGACCTGTCATCGAAATTTCATAAGTACGCACTGAAGTGGGAGCCGCACAGGCAGACCTTTTATTTCGATGGGAAGGAAGTGTACTCGGCGAAGGTCAGCATGCCGCACCGGATGTATATTCTTCTTGACGTGCTGTATGGGAGTGCGAGCGGGGATCCGGATCATACGACGCCGACGGGGAGGAAGAATGCGTTTGAGATTAAGTATGTAAGGGCGTGGCAGTTCAAGAAGAAAAAGTAAGTTGTTTTGGTGGCCGGTCTTTTGGGTGATGGAAGCCTGTTTGCTCTTCGATCTCGCCTGATGGGTCTGGCCTCGGTAGTCACTTACAATTCGTCATTCCGGTGAAGACGGGAATCCAGAGTTGCGGCGTGTCTACGGTACTGCAACGCGTGCGGTTCTTCGAAGAGACAAGCCGGGACTGGCCCCGGCGGGCCACTCACTTTCTTTGCTTCGCTGTATAGACCGGCTACATGGGTAACGGGTGTGCGAAGACATAGGTAACACTTTTGGGCTTGTCAATCAGCTGCCGCAAAGGTGTTAAACATGTCCTGGTCCACGCGAGAACTCATGAGCCTTCGTCAAGAGCCGCCCCTTCGGGGTTCCCAAAAG
Source organism: Noviherbaspirillum sp. (assembly GCF_035944575.1). GTDB lineage: Bacteria > Pseudomonadota > Gammaproteobacteria > Burkholderiales > Burkholderiaceae_D > Noviherbaspirillum. The sequence goes on along the minus strand of NZ_DASZBA010000269.1, from coordinate 19,062 downwards.
CAGGCGTGCTGAAACGGGAAGCGAAATAAACTCGCCTTCCGCTCAGACAAATATCGCTTCCCGTTTTGACCGCGTCACTTTTGGGCACCCCGAAGGGGCGGCGATAACGGTTCGCTGGAGCGGTGCTCCAGCCCTTTCTTTGCTTCCTTTCTTTGGCGAAGCAAAGAAAGGAAGTGGCCCGCCGGGGCCAGTCCCGGCTAGTCTCTTCGGAGAGCCGACAGCATTGCATTACCGAAGACACTCCGTCGCTCTGGATTCCCGCCTTCGCGGGAATGACAGGCTAAAGCGTTACTGGAGACACTCCGCAACTCTGGATCCTCCCTTGCAAGGCGCATCCCGGCTTGTAAGCCAGTACCGTATCGCATGCGGACAGCATGCTGGTCAAAACCCCGAAGGAGAATGAAACATGTTCGGTACCCCACCGGAACCAGTCTCGGCATGTCTCTTTCAAAAACCACCCGCGCCGCATCACCAAGGAAGTGCATCACCACACAAATCTCAAAACGGATTGCTCTTGATAAACTTCATCAGCGTCCAATCCCCCTTGTTGTTCTCCGCATACTCATACGGCAAACTAAACTTCCGCAACTCGCCATAACTCCCCGACAGCGCGGCTACCTTCTCCTGGAAGGCATCCGGGCATGGAGTGACCTGCTCGAAGTCATATACATGCCGGATCTGCTTGTCATAACTTTGCGTATAGAGGATCGCATCCGTCGGGAGGCAGATCAGCATCAGGCCGGAATGCGCCGACAGCCCCTGTACCGGCTCGACAATGCCGTGCCCTTCGCGTCCGTCAGCGAGTTTGCCTTCCCACAGGTGCTCCCGCTCGACGACGAAGTACTTCACCTTCATCTGCTTCAGAAATTCCACTCCGGTGCCGGCCTTGCGGGCGGCGATGAATTCCTTGTTGGCGACGAGGCCTTCGGTATGGAAGAACTTGAAGCGTTCCGGCAGCCAGAAGCCGAGGCCGCCCGCACGGTCGCCCATGGCCACTACGCCATCCGGCGCCTTGGCGAAGAACTCATTCACCAGTTTCAGGTTCATCACGGTGAAGTTCGGCCGTTCCTCTTTCTTCAGCATGCTGTAGAAAACATTGGTTTCATGCGCCATCTCGGTACGTACACCGAGCAATGCCAGGTAGGCGACGAATCCCCATGCGCCTGCCGCCAGAAGCTTCGGTTTCCAGTCGCCTGCCGATTGGCGATATAACTGCACCGCCAGCGATATCAGTTGAGCGACGGCGAAGTAAGTCACTAGCGCGATCGGCCAGTAGTACCAGCCCCACAGCGGCCAGCCGGAGAACAGCGCGTAATAACTGGCGATGACGATGGACGATAATGCCGTCAGCTTCAGTTCGCGGGAAAACGGCATTGGACCGCGCGATTCCTTCTTCAATCCCATCCGGATGATCATGCTGAGGATGAATGCGCCGATCGCCAGTCGTGATGCGATCAGATACTGCAGCATCAGCGGCAGGTTTTCACCGACCTTGTTGCCGATTGCCTTCGCCTGGCCGCTGACCGGGACGATGGTGCCGAACAATTTGTAATTGACGGCGAAGTAGACCAGCACGCCGAAAGCCGTGACCGCGCCGGTGAGGACAAGATTGGTGAAGGCGTATTTCCGTCGGCCGGCGAGAATGAACAGGCCGAATACACCAGCAATCGCGAGCGCGTCCAGCCGTACCAGAAACAGCACAATGAAGATGGCGGCATATGCCATGCAGATGCGGGGCGCAAAATACTCCGGATAGTCCTTCAGGCGGCTCAGCAGCGGCAGCACCAGGAGCAGGAGGCTGGTCTCCAGCCCGTGCGAGAAGATATTCGGACACAGCAGGATGATCAGCACGGTAGCGAAGAAAACGCCGACGGCATCGGCATTCTTGTCCGTATCCAGGCGCAGCAGTGCGACGATCTTGATCAGGATGACCAGAAGCGGCACGGCGATGAAAGCCCATTCCTTGGGAAGCGAAAACGCGTAGATGATGCTCGCAAGGATCACCAGCCATAGTGGCTGATAGCCGTTTGTCTCGACTAGATTGCCAAAGGTGGAGCCGTTGCCTTCGGCGATGTTCTGCGCGACGCCAAGATAATAGTAGGCATCGTCGAAGATCAGGTTGACCAGCTTCTCCATCGGAAAATTCGCCATCGCATACAGCGTGAACAGGAATGCTGCCACGAAGTAAGCGACGGTAATGTATTTCAAGGTACGCATATTGTGTGTGTGCATAGGATTTATTCTGAGAGCACGAACAAAATGGGTCCGGCGTTATTCGCCAATGCCGCAAAGACCCTCCCGTCTGCGGCGGTTCCGCTGCCGGTCGGCAGCGGAACCTACAACGATAGCTTTCTGAAGATTCCCTCCGGTATCGATTTGATGACCATCATGATTCCGGCCCACCAGCCAGGCAGGTACACCTCATTACGCCGCTTGGAAACCGATTTCACGATGCCTTCGGCAATCGTGTCGGCGCTTGCCCACAGCGGGCCCTTCTTGAAGGATGCGGTCATCGGCGTATCGACGAATCCTGGCTTGATGGTCAGCACGTTCACGCCGCTTTTGTGGAGGCGGTTGCGCAATCCCTGCAGAAAGATCGACACCGCGCCCTTGGCCGTACCGTAGACGTAATTCGACTGGCGACCGCGGTCGCCTGCCACGGAACTGATGACGGCAATGCTGCCGCTGCGCTGCGCCTCGAAAAAGTTCGCCAGGTGGGTCAGCAACGACATCACGCTGATGGCATTGGTGTTCAACTCCTGCAGCGCAAGCCTGAAATCCCTTTCGCACGCTTTCTGGTCCCCCAGAGTGCCGTGTGCAATCAGCACCATGTCAAGGCCGCCCATGTCTTCGATGACGCGCTTCAATACCGCTTCATGCGTATCGAAGTTGTTGGCGTCGAACACCGCATGCGAGATCGACGCGGCGCCGCGGATCTTCAGGTCGCGCGCCAGTCCTTCCATGCGTTCCTGGTTCCTGGCGAGCAGATAGAGCTTCGCTCCCTGCTGCGCAAAACGCCTCGCGGTTGCTTCGGCAATGGCCGAAGTGGCGCCGACGATAAGTATCTTTTGCATGTCAATCCATCCCTAATCGTTGTGATTGGCGCGATGCGAATTTGCCCCGTGCGCCGTATTGAGACCGCACCTGCTGGAAGGCTTCCCAGCGCGGATAGCTGCGCTTGAAAGTCGCTTCGCTCATCCGCACGTCCTTGGTAAGGTAAATCCGCCCGCCGTGGTCAAGCACCATGGCATCGAGTTCATCGAGAAGGCGGAACAATCCGTCCTCGAGCTTGAAGTCCAATGCCAATGTGTAACCTTCTATCGGGAAAGACAGCAGGTTCGCATTTTCACGGCCGAATGCTTTGAGAACGGCCAAGAAAGATCCACGTCCCGATGCCGAAATCTTTTTCAGGATGGCGGTCATGCCCGCAGTACCGGACGCCTTCGGCAGGGCGAACTGGTATTGCGTGAAGCCATTCTTGCCGTAAAGCCTGTTCCACTGATGAATGCCGTCCAGCGGATAAAAGAAGGGTTCGTAATGCACCTGCTGCCGCACTCCGTTCGTCTGCACCCGGTTGTAGTAAAGGGTGTTGAAGGCTTGTATCGAATACCGGTTCAGCAGTGCCGACGGCATGTCGACAGGCACCGACAGTGCGCGCTTTTTCCTCGACGACAGGTCGCCTCCGGCCGCATGATTGCCGAGCATGAGAAGCGATCGTCCCATCGACGCGCCGGTGGTCAGGCAATCGATCCACGCAACGGAATAGGGCGCCGCATGATGTGCGTCAAACAGTGCGAGCGCTTCGGCGAGATTGGCGGCCTTGTATGTGATCTGGTCGATCAGGCTGCTCTGAACCGGCTTCAGCCGCAATGTCGCTTCGACGATGATGCCGGTCAGGCCCATGCCGCCGCAGGTGGCGTGGAACAGGTCCGGAAAGCTGACCCGTGAGCAGGTTACCATTTCGCCGCTTGCCAGCAGCAGTACGAAGCTGTCGACGTATTCGCTGAAGCAGCCATCGAGGTGATGGTTCTTGCCGTGCACGTCGCTGGCGATCGCGCCGCCGACGGAGACGAATTTCGTGCCTGGCGTCACCGGAAGAAACCAGCCCTGCGGCACGAATACCTCGAGCAGCTCAGCCAGCGTAACGCCGGCGGCGCAGCGCACGGTGCCGGTATCGCGGTCAAAATCCAGCATCAAGTTCAGTGACGAGGTGCTGATGATGTGCGGCGCCAGCGCGCTGTCCCCGTAGCTGCGTCCCATGCCGCGCGCGATGACCGCATGGTCCGCGCTTTTGAGCATGTTGTGCAGGGAGGAAGCGGTGGGCGGCGTCTGTATTTGTGCGTCAATTACCGGGTGGCGCCCCCATCCATGGATCAGCATCTTGCAAGGTGGTAACCGAACACGAAGCGCTTGTCGAGCTGGTACTTCGCGACATAACCGATGGCAAGGCCGATTGCGCCGCCGAGATAGCGCATTTCCTTAGTCTGGAACAAATAGTCGAAGCCGAATTCGAATCCCCAGAAGATTGCCGTGGTTGCCACACCGGTCAATGTGTAAAGCATGAATGTTTGGCTATCGTCAATGGCGTTCTTGGCACGGAAGCGGAATATATAAGCCTTGTCGAGGACGTACTTCACCACCAGGCCGATGCCTGTACCGATGAAGACCGACAGCAACACGGCGTAGGGGCCTGCGTAGAATTGCAGCGTGAGATCCTGGCTGCCGATGTTGGCAGCCGTGGCGATCAGCGCGAGAAATGCGTAAGTCAAAGCGAGTTTCATAGAGAAGTTTTTAAATACGTTTTTAGATACGTTTGGGTAACGAATTATATGCACAACATCTTAGTCCAGCATACGCTCGCAAGTCAGTTGCGAGGCCTGATAACCTTGATGCGTCCCAAACAATGGGTGAAAAACGGATTCGTCCTTGCACCTCTTGTTTTTACCGGTGAGTTCCTCAATCCGCAGTGGATCGGCTGGGCGATGACGGCCGTATTGCTGTTCTGCGTTGCGTCTTCCGCCGTCTATATCGTCAACGATATGCAGGACGTGGAACGCGATCGCGCGCACCCTAAAAAGTCGAAAACCAGGCCGCTCGCTTCCGGTGCGGTGACGATTCCGATGGCGATGATGCTGCTTGTAGCGCTCTACGCGATATTGGTATGGGGCTGGTTCATCGCACCCGATGTGGTAATGGTCATCGCAGGTTATCTGGTCCTGAACCTGGCTTATACCTTCGTTCTGAAGCATATGCCTGTAGTGGACATCTTCACCATCGCGATCGGATTCGTGTTGCGGGTCTACGCCGGCGCGGTCGCCTTGTCGGTGCCGCTGTCCTCATGGATGGCCGTCACGACGCTGTGCCTCGCACTTTATCTGGCGGCCGTCAAGCGGCGCCAGGAACTGGCGAAGAGCGGATCGCAGGGACGTGAGGTGCTGCAAAAATATTCCGTCACGCTGGTAGACCGCTATGCGCATATGTCAGCTACCGGGGCTTTGTTCTTTTACAGCCTGTATGTGATGTCCGCCAAGCCCGACATGGTCCTGACGATTCCGCTCGTGCTATTCGGACTGTTCCGCTACTGGTACGTGGTGGAAGAGCTTGACGGCGGCGAATCGCCGACGGATGCGCTGCTCGCCGACTGGCAGTTGCTGCTGACGGTCTTCTTCTGGGTGGCCGCCTGTGCATGGACTCTCTGGCCGGTCAAGGGGTAAGCGCATGGCACTGTCGTATGCATTGACGCCCTTTCTTGCTTGGCTAGTGGCGGGGAGCCTGAAATTTCTCATCAACAGCCTGCGTGCCGGACAGCTTGCCTTCGGTCATATCGGCTACGGCGGCATGCCCAGCAACCATAGCGCCATCGTGAGCAGCATGGCGGCGCTGATTGCCTTCAGGGAAGGCATGTCCCATCCCGCATTCGGCATCGCAGTGACGCTTGCCTTCATCGTCATGATGGATGCCAATGCCCTGCGTCGCCAGGTTGGGCGCCACGCCAGCGCAATCAACCGCATCGCCAGCGGCGACAGCGCCCACACCGTTCTGCGTGAACGCATGGGCCACTCCCATCTCGAAATCGCGGCTGGTGTCCTGGTCGGCATCGCGGTCGCGGCCGTAGTTCATCACTTTCTGCCGCAGTAGCGGCAAAGCTCCTTTTCGCGATTCCCGGCGCGCTGATGCGCCCGGGATCCTGTTTCTCGTTCAAGTTGTGGCGATGCTTTCACAATCTCACGCAAGCGATTGATATTTCTCCAAAATGGCACTTTTGGCCACCTTGGTGCATCGCATTGGCATATACACTGGTGCAACGGATTCGCTATTTGCGCATCCCTTCTTCGGGCGGCAGATCCATTGCCCGGAGGCGTCCAAAGAGATTCGGAAACGCCATGCGGAGCCTGCAATATCATTATCACCGTCACTCCTTGAGCGCTTTCGCTTGCCTGCCAAAGTTCCTGCGCGCGTCCTCCACGTGCGCTGACACCGTGAAGTCCCTGTTGCCAGCATTCGCTTAGTGAACACACAGATGAAATTTGATCAAATCACCATTTCCTTTCATGACAATGTACCGGCGTTCGTGGAGGCCGAGATGGACCGGCTTTATCAAAACATCGGATCGTCCATGGCGCAGTTTCGCGCCTATGGCGAAAGCATGGACGATGTGTGCACCTATGTGGCGCGCAACGGCGAGCACCCGGTAGCTATATTTTTGTTCCGGCGCAAACAGGGAAAGATCCATGTGATGAATGAGGTGATCCGGATCGATCACACGGAAATCAAGCGCTTCGCCGATGCGGTCTTCAAGCACTTCAATGATGTTCATGTTGTGTTGTTCAAGGCGATCGAAACTGATGTGGGCAGGCTGCCGTTTCCCTATCAGCGGTTCAACTGCCTCGAAGATATTGCGATGGATTTGCCGGAGACTCCGGAAAAATACCTGGCGGGCCTGGGCAAGAACACCCGACGGAACATCAAGCGTTACACCGACCGCCTGATGCGCAGTTTTCCCTCTACCCAGTTCGAGGCATATGAAAAAGAAGCAGTGGAGTCCCAGTTCGTTCGTGAAATCATTGAACTCAACCGCGCGAGAATGTCCGGGAAGAACAAGGTGTCGATCATCGACGATGCCGAGGCGCGCCATATCTCCAGCCTGGTCCATGAATGCGGGCTGGTTGGCGTGGTACGCATCAACGGACGCATCCGTGCCGGGGCGATCAGTTACCGCGTCGGCGATTGCTTTTATCTCAATGTCCTGGCGCACGATCCGCATTACGATGATTACTGGATAGGAATCCTGTGCTGCTATATGACAATTCGTGAATGCATCAAGCGCGGCGGCCGGGAATTCCATTTCCTGTGGGGACGATACGACTACAAGTTTGTTCTGGGCGCAAGCCAGCGCGATCTTGATACGGTGGTTGTCTACCGTTCGAGATTGTCTACCCTGACGAATGCGGATATGGTTCTGCAGACAGCCTGGAAAGGCTATGTGCGGCAGATGAAGCTTTGGCTCAAATACAGCAATGGCCCGCTTCCGAAGATGATAGGCCGCATGGTGAAACGGGTTGCGGACGCCCGGGGCAAGGTGGTGCGCCCGGGGCCAATCATCAATGAATCGATGCTTTCCCACACGCCGAAAAAATGAGAAGTCTTTTACAAAAACAGCGCATGCGCATTCAGGACGGAAGGGAAGATGGGCGCGGTATTTACCTGTTCAATTGACGATGGCGACCTGCTGGACAGGAAAACTGCGGAGCTTCTCGCCAAGCACGGCCTTGCCGGAACATTTTTCATCCCGATCACCAACCGCGAGGGCTTCCAGGTGCTGTCGAGCGCCGATATCCGCACGCTTGGCAAGCGTTTCGAAATCGGGTCGCATACCTTCGATCATTGTTACCTGAATTCAACAAACATCGATGAAGCTCGTTACCAGATCAGCGAGGGCAAAAAGAGACTGGAAGATCTGCTCGGAAAGGAAGCGGAGGGCTTCTGTTATCCGGGCGGCCAGTACAGGCAGGAACACATCGAGACGGTGAAGGCCTGCGGCTTCCGCTACGCCAGGACAACCATGAATCTATGCTGCGACGCTGGCGTGGACCGGTTCGAGATGCCCACGACCCTGCAGTTCTACCCCCACGACCGTTCGGTTTACCTGCGCAACTTTATCAAATGGGGGCGCTGGTCGGCCAGGAGCGAGGCGTTGCGCCTGGTGCTCGGGCATTCGGGGTGGGTGGAGCGCCTCTATGCACTCTTCGACCATGCCTGTCGGGAAGGCGGCGTCTTCCATCTGTGGGGACATTCAAAGGAAATCGAAGAGGTGAATGCCTGGCATGAATTCGATCTTTTCCTCGCCCATGTCGCGGCATCCGTTGCGACGGAGGACCGGCTCACCAATGCACAGCTTGCGGAGCGCGGTACGATCGAAGACCCCTCGCTGGTATGAGCGCGCTGCGCGAACTGACCCGGCGTTTTCCCTATCCCGGCCGACTCGAACTCATCGTGCTTCGTCCGCAGCGGCGCGTCGCGGCACATGCCGTCGGAGAAGCGCTCGCTGTGGCGGAACGCGGTTTGCAGGGTGACCGCGCCGCGGAACGCGCTGCCGGAGGCAAACGGCAGGTCACACTGATCCAGGCTGAACACCTGCCGGTGGTCGCCTCGCTGATGCGGATCGCGCACATTGATCCTTCGGCCTTGCGCCGCAATCTCGTCATCTCGGGCCTGAATCTTCTTGCCGCACGCCCCCTGTTCCGCGACCAGTTGCTGCGGTTGCGGATAGGCGATGAAGCGGTACTGGAGATCAGCGGAACATGCGAGCCCTGTTCGCGCATGGAGGAGGCGCTCGGCTGCGGCGGTTATAACGCCATGCGCGGACACGGCGGACTGACCGCGCGCATCGTCGCCGGCGGCCTGCTGCGCGCGGGTGATACGGTTGTCTGCTCAATCGACGAATGACCATGGCGATGCCAGGGCTTATGCGGTCCGCGAAACCGGGGGGTGGCTTCGCGGACCGTAGCTTCAGGCAGACGTTCCGACTAGAGCTGGTTTAACGGGATCGCAATCCCGATCACCTTGTTCTGGCCTGCGAAATGGCCGCGCGCTGTGGCTTTTCCCGTCGCCAGATTAATACTGTAGAGGCCGGTCGCGCCGTTCGACGTATGCAGCGACGCCAGTCCCTGGACGTCGACGGTGACGCCGTCCCGTACGGTGCTATAAATGTCGAATCCGACGGATGCCGCCGTATCAGTGCCGAGCTTGCCTGTCGCCGCCAGGGTGCCGTCATTGGGCGGCGACTGCAGTGCAACCTGGTCGAGCGTGGCGTCGAGCGCATACAGCGTCGTGGCTGTCGCTGCATTGAGGTCGTTGTTGGTATAGGCGGAACCGGTGACGCCGGTGGCGTTCGGACCGGCGGCATTCAGCGGTGTCGCAGGCGGATAGTCCAGCGGATCGTCGACCAATGTCGCTCCGCCGGCATTGACGTTATGGCGCAGATTCTGGCCGGTGTCGCTCACTACCCTGAGACGGTCGGCGGCAGGATTGAAATCGACGCCGAAGGAGGTGCCTTCCAGCGCCACCGTCAGCTGGCTGACCTTTGCTGCACTGGCATTGCGCGTATCCAGAACGTAGATGCCGCCGGTCTTGCTGACCCCGTACAGTTTGCCGTCCTGAACCCGGTAATCGATACCGACCAGTGCGTCGCCCGACATGAGGCCGCTGACCGAACCGATGTTGCGGGCGTGGTCGGGCTTGTGTTCGCTGAAGCAGATGAGCCGCTGGTCATCGGTAAGGGCGACCACTTGGAGATGCTCCCCGCGGCGATGTTCATCACCGCTTTCGCAATGCATTGCATGGCCGTTGCGCTGCGCCTTGCTATCCCGATATTCGTCATTGGTTGCATGGGAGGGCAGCAGCGTGGCTGCCAGGGCTGCCAGTAGGACGGGACGCGCATATTTGTTCATGGTGGTTCTCCTTGAAGTCGCTGCGTTCTGAATAGGATTCCGCAACGTGTCGGTCTGGATAAGCGGAACGCGCTTGCGCGGGCGGGGACCGTCGACCGGGGATGCATGCAGTAACCCAATACCGCCAGATTTCCCGGGGCCAATCTCCATAACTGCAAATGCGTTCCATCGGCAATTGCCGGCGTCATCATGGGCATTCATCCGGCCTGTAGATGACTTGGCAGTGCTTCTACACAGAGCGGAGCGGATTGGATGCAGCGTACGAAAAAAATAATAGGGTGATTGCCTGTGGGCAGGTCATGATCGCTTGCAGAGGGGAATTCATCAGGACTGTGCGCATGCGCCGTCCTCATGCGCATCGCTGCAAAGAGACACCCTGATAGCGGGCGCTACAGCGGAATTGCCTTGCCAACAGCGAGGATCGGGCCGGTCGGTCGGCCGACGGGGGAGCCGGTTGCCGGTTCAAGCGTCACCTCGAATAATTGATTCGGGCCCAGTCCGGGGAGGCGGTCGAGCGGAATCTGCGTCGGGCGGTCGCCCGCCACCAGTCCGAGCGAGGTGGGGCCTGCGGCGCCTTCCGGCTTGGTCCAGAACTGGATTGCTTTGCCGGGCGCGACGGCTGCCGGAGACAGGGGCCGCAAGCGCACCGCGCGGGAATCGATCTCCACCAGCCAGTTTGCGCCCTGATCCGGCGCCTGCAGCACCGCGAGATATTGCGGCCGCGCGACGTCGGGGGCAATAGTCAGCAGCCGCAATGCAAGCAGGGCCGACAAGGCGATACTTGCCAGGCCGCTAGCCTTCCAGAAGGCGAGACTGTTCCATAACCCGCCGCGCGGCGCGTGGGTCGCCTTGCCGGGCAGATCCCGTTCAATGCGGTTCCACAGGTCGGGTACGGGGTCGGCAGGCACCGGTTCCGGCGCCAATTCCAGAAAACGGTCATGCCAGGCGGCGACGGCGGCCGCCAAAGCGCGGTTCTGCCGCAGTTCCCTTTCGAACTCCTCGACATCCTCGGGCGGCAGGATACCCAGCACGTATTCGCCGGCCAGTACGGTCATTTCATCCGGATCGAGGAAGTTCATGACATGCACTCTTTCAACGCCAGCAGCCCGCGCCGCATCCATGCCTTAACGGTCCCCAGCGGGCAATCGAGATAACGGGAGATCTGCTCCTGCGTATAACCGTCCATATAGGCCAGCAGTATGCAGGCCCGCTTGTGTTCGTCCAGACGTTCCAGGCAATGATGGAGCGTCGTCGCCTCGTAGCGGCGGGACAGGGCCTCCAGCGGTCCGGGTCCGTCCGCAGGGAGGTTGTCGAGCGCCTCTTCGGAAGCGGGATGTTCGCGGCGCGACTCCCGTATCGCATTCAATGCGCGGTTGCGGACCACGCTGTATATCCAGCCGCGTGCCGAGCCGAGCGTCGGGCTGTAACTCGCCGCCTTCTGCCAGATCTGCAGGAAGGCGTCATGCAGCACTTCGTCAGCCAGTTCGCGCCGGCGCACGATGCGCAATGCGACGCCCATCAGCCATCGCGCTTCGCACTCGTACAAACGCTGCAGGGCGGCCTGTTCGCCGCGTGCGCAGGCGAACAGCGCGTCTTCATAGTCAAAATCGGAATTCCATGTGTCGCGGTTCCGGTCCAGTGCGGCCGGTTCTTCCGGGCGCACTGGCCGTTTATCTGCCACCGGTCACCTTGCTGGTGGAGATGGTCATCGGTCCGAAGGGTTTGCCAGCCATGTCGCCGCCGGTAACCGGAGATGAGCCGAGCGGATTGCCGACCTGGCGCACGTACTGTTCGCCGAGCAGGCCGGCCGCCTTGGTGTTGATATGGTTCTCGTCCTTGTACAGCGCGATGTTGCCGATGTAGGTGGCGCATTCGACGTTGTTGCACATCACCAGTTTCGGATTGATGATCTGCACCGTCGGATGCCGCTGCTGCATCCGTTCGACGACGGCATCTGTCTCCGACTGTGTCGACTGGACATACTGGTATGGAATATTGCAATTGCTGTCGCCTGGTATCCAGCCGCGCTTCTTGAACAGCACGCAGCGCGACAGATCCGGCTCGTGGTAGGGATTGTCCTTGAAGATGATCGGAATGGCGCCTGCCTTGACGATGTGCTTGACCACATGCTCCATTTCCTTTTCAAGGTCGCGTTCCGGTTCCGATGCCCAGAACCCTGCCAGCACAACGTACTTGAAGTTGCCGACCAGCTCCAGCAAGTCCGCATTCCTTTGCTGGCAGGTTGTGGGTCCCTTTGTCGGATCGGGATCGGTTACCTGCAGTTCGGTCGGGAAGCAGCCACCTTGCACGTGGAAGACCGCTTTCAGGCCGGCTGCCTTCGAGAGCTGGTCGATGAAGGGCTTGAAATGATTTGCATGAGAATCACCGATCAGCAATACATCGGCGCGCGGCCGGCTGCTGTCGCCGAAAGCGCAGTGTTTTTCCAGGTACTCGACCGATACCTTGTGGTAATCCTCCGCCCGGATCGAGCAGGAACGAGCGAGGTCGCGCTCGAACGAGTAGCTGGCGATCAGTTCGCGTGTTTCGTCCGAAAAACGTGCCGGCGCGCCTTCGGTGACGAACGAGTACAGGCCGATCGACATGAAGACCATCGCCGGCGCAAGGTAAATCTGCAGAAACGCCTTCTTGAAACCGATCGAGCGGCTATTTCGAATGGGAACTTCGATGAATTTCCAGGTCAGGTAGGCCAGCAGGAAGGACAGGGCGACCGCTGCGGTTACCACGCCGGCATCGAGATCGAACTTGCGATAGCGGAGGAAGGAAAAGATCGGCCAGTGCCACAGGTACAGCGAATACGAAATCAATCCGATCGCGATCATTATCCGGTTCGTCAGCAGGCGGCTGACGGCGTTGTCCGTCTGGCCTGCATAAATTACGAGCGCCGCACCGATCGTCGGATACAGTGAATTGATGCCGGGGAAGGGCGTGTTGCGATGAATGAGAAACAGGGAACCGATCATCAGGGTCAGACCGACGAAGGCCATGACGTTGGCAGGCGCGGAAGACCGCACCGGAAAGCGTCGTCCCAGGTAAAACGTCAGCGCACCCAGGATCAGTTCATGCGCGCGCGTGGTCAGCAGGAAATAGGACTTCACCTCGCCGGTCTTCAGTTCGGAAATGCAGACAAAAAGGACGGCAAGTCCGAGCAGTGCCGGAAGCAGATGTTTTCTGGCGTGGCGGTACAGGAACAGCAGCAGGATCGGGAAGATGAAATAAAACTGTTCTTCCACGGACAGCGACCATGTATGCAGAAGCGGAAACTCCTCGGTGCGCTGGCCGAAGTAGCCCCAGCTCAGCATCGAGAAAAACACGTTCGAGACGAACGCAAACGACGCCGCCAGCGAGGTCGTATAGAAAATGTAATCGTTCGGAATCAGCAGCCAGGAGGACACCGCGAGCGTCGCCAGGGCGACGACGATATAGGCAGGAAAGATGCGCTTGATACGCCGGGTGTAGAAGGTGACAAAGCTAAAGTTGCCTTCCTCCATACCCTTGGCGATCAGTCCGGTAATCAGGAAGCCAGAGATAACAAAGAAGATATCGACACCGACGAAACCGCCCGGCATCAGGGCGGCATTGGCATGAAATGCGATGACGGCAAGTACCGCGATCGCACGCAATCCATCTATATCCGGACGATAGGCATGTGGCGAAATTGGGGTCATCTAATTAATCTAAAAAACGTAATAAGGACGAAAGCGAATGGCATCCGCAACGTTGCGAGGCGGCCTGCGGGCATAATCTAAGTAATGTCATTCTGCTAAAGCCGCGAGGCATCGTGTTGATATCTCACAATCGGTTGTGGACGAGGCTTTGCATGGCAACAGACGCATTAAAAATGTTGCCGTTTTGCCGCATGCTGGGCGACCATGCGGGTTTCAATCCTTGTCAACGTCGATGATGAGTGCTGGTTACTTGCGAACCGCATAGCGGACTTCCATATCGACTCGGGAGTGATGATGTAGTGGTCCGCTTTTCCACTGATGTGCATCGTAATTAATCACCGTTAATTTCCTGATGATAATCATCGACTTACGGACTTATCCGAACTCAGTCCCGAGTTTATCCACATGCTTATGCAGTGCAGTTGTGGATATCTGCATGAAAAAAGGCGGGTTTACGACCTTAGTATGTATTAATACTTGAATACGATCTTTAGCCAGAAGTTGATAAAGGTCGATCGCCTGCAGCATCCACTGGGACGCATTTTCATTGTCTTGGCAGGAAATCTTTTTCGGAGAGCAGAGAAGGACGGACCCGTGGACTCTCAGCATCCATGCATCCATGATGCAAAGGGAGACGCCACGTTCCGAAATGCGGTGTCGGCAATTTTTTGCTGACTACAGGCGAGGTGTATGGAGATGCGGCGTGCCGAAGGTGGGAAGTTGGTTTCGGTTACGAAGATTTAACCGCACACCACGCTTGACGGGCGGTACCTCGCCCATCAAAGCGCAGTACGCACAAATACCTTTGGTACATACGGTCATGCATCCCGCATCGGCAATCTCTCCACCACCATTTGCCGCATGAATCCGAATACGAACAAGGTGTTCGTCACCGTATAGCGCATGAACAGCCGGCGTGGTTCCGAGCCGAGCCGGTACAGCCACTCCAGCCCGTTGTTCTGCCACCAGAGCGGAGCACGCTTGATGACGCCGGCGTGATAATCGAATGCAGCGCCGACGCCGATCATGACCGCGTTGATCCGGCCGCGGTGCTCGGCCATCCATTTTTCCTGTTTGGGGCAGCCGAGGCCGACGAAGACGACGTTGGCGCCGGAGTCGTTGATCTGGTTGACGATGGCGTTGTCTTCCTCGACAGACAGAGGCCTGAACGGAGGAGAATAGGTGCCACCGATCTTCAGGCGAGGAAATTTGGCGGCGAGGGCGGTGCGCAGCTTTGCCAGCGTGGATTCCGTGCTGCCGTAGAAGAACACGGTCTGGCCCTTTCTTTCGGCGACAGCCAGATATTTCATCATCAGGTCCGGCCCATTGATCCGCGCCTGTCCCGGATGTCCCAAGCGGCGCAATGCCCACGCGATCGGTGCACCGTCGGGTGTCGCCATATCGGCATTATTCACTGCGACCTTGAATTCAAGATCGGTTGTCGTCGTGACCACCGAGTGCACATTGCAAATGCAGACATAGCGTGACTCGCGGGCGGCGCCCCATGTGGTGATTCTGCCGATCGCATCGTCCCAAGAAAGGGCGTCGATGAACGCTTCAAGCACGGGCTTGCCTTTGCGCGGCAGCGGGTTTTCGATCAATGGCTCTGATAGCATCTTCATAGATATCCAATAGCATGTCGTAATTGCGTTCCGGCGTGTACTTCAATTCATACTCGGCCCGGGCTGCGCGGCCCATGCGGGCCATTTCTTCGGGATGCGACTCTGCCCAGGCGATCTTTGCCGCCAAGTCGGCAGGATCGCCGGGGTGGAACAGCAATCCGGTCTCGCCGTCGCGCACGATGTCGATCAACGCACCGAGCCGGCTGGCGATCACCGGCAGGCCGCAGGAAAACGCTTCGACAATGGTGCGCGGGGAATTCTCGTAACAGACGCTCGGCAATACCAGGTAGCGCGCTGTTTGCATCCGTTCCATGATCTCGTCCAGCTTCCTGAAGCCTAGATAGCGTTCTCCGAAGGCTTCCTTCGTTATGTCTTCCAACGGTCCGCCGCCGATGACATCGAGGTTCAGCCGACCCGATAACCGGTTCGCCGCGACAAGCACATCGACGCCTTTTTCGGAAGACAACCGGCCGACATACATGCCGCCGTTGCGGCTGTTCCATGAGGGTACTGTAGACGAGGCAACAAAATTGGGTTTGATCCTGAACAGTTCCGAGGGTAGTCCGCCTGCAACATATTTATCGCGCGCAAAACTGTTCAGTGCGATGTAGCGGGTCACCCGCTCGCGATAGCTGCCGATCGCACGGTGCGTGACCAGCATGCCGGTTAAGACAGCAGACTGCAGGCTGGAATCGCGGTAGCATTTTCGTGTGACGGCACGCCACGGAACCTTGCCGACACAGTCCTCGCATATTTTGCCGTCACGCAGGAAGATTGCCTGCGGACAGAGCAGACGAAAGTTATGCAGTGTCTGGACGACCGGCACCCGGTGCTTCGATGCTGCCCAGTATAGTGATGGCGAGATCAGCGGAAAGGTGTTGTGTACATGGATGACTTCCGGCCGGAAACGGTTGCAGAGGTCGTCGATATCCCGCTCGGTTCGGCGCGACCAGATGGCAGTCATCGCGGCTGCCGCCCGCGACATGCCGTTGATCTCGTCGTTGTGCAGATGGTAGACCTCGACGTCATGGCCGCGGCTGCGCAGGAGCTCGACTTCCGCGTCGACCACCATATCCTCGCCGCCGCGGTGCTGGTAGGCATTGTGCGCGACGAGTATCTTCAGCATGGCGGCACGACGCTTTCCAGAATGGTTAAGAAAATGCCCTTGATCATCCTGCTTTCCTCCCGATCTTGGCGTCGTAGTGCTCGTTGCGTCCGGACCTGACCGCAAGACGGCATGCATCCACCACGCCTGCCGCAGCATGATCAAAGGTATATTTGCCGACCAGCGCAAGGCTGGACTGCTCGAAACGCTCCATGACATCAGGATGGGTCAGCAGCATGGTTGCGCGTTCGCTCCACGCCGAGACATTGAGTTCGCATACAAAGCCGTTCTGACCATTGACGACGAGCTCGTCGATGACACCGGCATAAGGCGACACGATGATCGGCAATCCGGCGGCACAAGCTTCATTCGCTACCACGCCCCAGACATCGCGCCGCGTCGGGAACAGGAAGATGCGCGCAGACCGGTACAGGGCAGGCAATTGCTCCTGCGAGGCAAAGCCGTTGAACTCCACATGCAGTGTCTCGCTGCGCTTGGCTGCCTCCGCCTTGACCTCGGCTTCCTGCTCGCCGTGGCCGACGAACAGGATGCTCACCTTGCGACCGAGGCGCAGCGAGACATCGTGCGCAACGTCGAGTGCGAACAAAGGGTTTTTATCCTCCACGATCCGTCCGCAGAAGATAAAGTCGAACCGCTTTTCGACGTTACCCTCCGATGCCCGGTATGCCTCGTTGTCGATGCATAGGCAGGAGAGGAAGCATCGATCCGGCGAAATGCCGTAACTCTCATATAGCTTCAGCCCGCCGCGGCTGGCAGCGATGAACGCGCGCGAACGTGCATAGACGAGTCGCCGCACCGCCTTATGCCAGGTACTGAGGGCTTCCTCCGATACATTGGTGCCATCAGTCATCGGCACGTGCGGCACTCCCCGGGCGACCGCATAGGCAAATGCATAGAGATAGGTTGGATTGAATCCGGTGGTGACAATCACATCCGGCGCCAGCCGGCGCAAGGTGGAGATGACATCGATGTTGTTGTGAATGAAGTTGTCGCCGCGGGTAACGAAGCGTTCATGCAGAAAAGTATGCTTGAAGTTGAGCGGCGGCAGCTTCCATTGCCGGTTCGGTTCCCGACGGCTGCAAAAAATCAGGTGCAGATTCACGTCGGGTATCTTCGCGATCCTTTCGTAAATCGGAATGCGAAAAGGCGGCGGGTGATTAGTGATAAGTGCGATGTTTAACATGAGCGATATTTTTATGCTTTAGGCGAGCGATGCCGGCGGACGCATGCGACGTGGCCCATTGCTGTTGTCAGGTAGCATGTTCGATAGACAGGATTCATCCTTTGTTCCGTATGAAGAATGTATCTATCGCAATGTGAATGCTGTTATTCGGAACTCCCTTTTTAGGGCATACCAAGACTCGGATATGCGCCATTCTGGTGCGCATGCGATGCCCTGCCGAAGGCGCCGGCAGGGCGGCAACGCACTACTGCGATACCGTGCCGTGTAGCTTTGCGCGGCATGTATCACAGCGAGAAGTTCATCTTCTGCTGGTTCCCTGCGGAGCCGTCCGTCCCTTGGTGCATCCATTTCGTCAGCTGCATACAGGGAGGGAAAGCGGTCAGCTTTGTCCGCTTCGCCGGTGCCAGCCGAGCATGCCGTCCAAACGTCCGCGTACTACCGCGCAGCCGGTCGCAAGATCCGCGCCAAAAGCGCCTTTGAGCAGTGGCCGGAGCACGGGCGCAAGCAGGCCGCGCACAATCACCCAGCGCGGCAGCTTGTGCTTTGCATACAGCGCACCGGTGCCGCGTGCGCGATGCCGCAGCGCGAGGCGTGCCTGCGGATTGGCGGGCACGGTGGCGGCCTGGACGGCGTGATGCACTTCCGCCTGCGGTTCGTACGTGAAGAAGGCGCCCGCATAGAGGGCACGCAAAACGAAATCGGTTTCCTCGCCGGCGCCGAACCACTGTCCGACGCCAAGGCGCGCATCGAAGCCGCCGATACGCTTGAACAAGGTGCGGCGGCAGAACAGGGTGATAGAACTGACCGGGATATCCCGGAATGCACTTGCGCGTTCCCATGTCAGGTTGGCCGCGGCGGGTGGTTGCTCATCCTGTTCGATCCAGCGTGCCACCACGCCTTCCGGTTGATCGGCACGGGCAAAGCGCGCGGCCACATGGGAAAGCAGATGCGGGTCGTACCAGCAATCGTCGTCCGGGAAGCCGATCCATTCGCCGCGCGCCGCCTCGATGCCGACATTGCGTGCCGCGGCGAGGTTGGGCGGGTGATGCTTCAGGTGCTTGACCGCGATGCCGAGATAGCGCGCACGCTCAAGGTGCGGCAGCAGGCGGTCGTCTTCATTCTGATCGACAACGATCAACTCGAAGTTGGTGAATGTCTGTGCCGCGAGTGATTCAAACATGCGGCCGAGTTCGCTGGTGCGGCCAACCGTTGCCAGGACGAGGGATGCTTCCGGAATTCTCATGTGCGTTCTCCCGACAGGAAAAGTTGCGGATGCGCGGCACGGGGCTGCGGCCGGTTCGGCTGGCAATGTGAAGATGCGAACGTGTTTTTCATCGGTTGAAAGCCTCTTGCTTGGTGGTGTCGACGACGTGTTTACAACTACAGACCGGCATGTAACGTCCGGTCAGTTCATGTTCGGTCCAGAATCCGCAGCCGGATCGGTCGCGGCAGGCAGGCCAGAAGAAACACCTTGATCCAGATCTTTGGCGCCTGG
>NZ_DASZBA010000268.1:0-10132 GCF_035944575.1 Noviherbaspirillum sp. | reverse complement strand
CGCGGCGTGAAGAAGCCGTCGGGCACATCGATGTTGGTGGCGAAGCGCTTGAGCAGCCGCGCCAGCGATTGTTCGCCGGTCACCGCTGCGATGCGGTTCAGGTGCTCCAGTGTCGGCGCGACCGAGAAGCCGAGCACGGGTAGGGCAGGGATCTTTTCCTGCAGCAGCGAGCGGATCACATGATGGGTGTCGTCATCAAACCCGGCGACGAAGCCTTCGTCATGCACGCCGAAACGGCCGGCCCGGCCGGCGATCTGCTTCGCCAGCGAAGCGGGCAGCTCCTCCTCATCGATGCCGTTGAACTTGTTCGCGGTGGTCATCACCACCCGCTCGATCGGCAGGTTCAGCCCCATCGCGATCGCATCGGTACCGACGACGATATCGGCCGTGCCGTCGCGAAAGCGCGCCGCCTGCGCGCGCCGCACTTCCGGCGACAGGTTGCCGTAGATGGTGGCCACCGAAAAATTGTTCTCGGTGATCAGGTCGCGCCACATCAGCACGTCGCGGCGCGAGAAGGCGATCACCGCATCGCCGCGCCGCAGGTTGCGCAGCTTGCGCACCGCGGAAGGCTCCATCGTGAGCGGGCCCTTGCGCTTCAGGGTCCGCACTTCCAGCGGGCATTCCAGCCGCGCCGCCAGAGCTTCCACCGCACGCCTCGCCTCCAGCGCGCCCACCAGGTAGACCGTCGTTGCCGGCGCGCCGCATACCGCCGCCGTCCATGCCGCGCCGCGGTCCCGGTCGGACAGCATCTGGATCTCGTCGATCACCGCCACATCCACCCGGGTGCGCGTGTCGAGCATCTCCACCGTGCTGGCGACATGGGTCGCGTCTTCCACTTCACGCCGCTCCTCGCCGGTGACGAGATTAACCTTCAACTGCCTGCCGCCTGGCCGTGCATCGACCAGCCGTTCATAATTTTCCAGCGCCAGCAGGCGCAGCGGCGCGAGATACACGCCGGTCTTCGCCTTCGCCAATGCCTCCATCGCCTCATGTGTCTTCCCGGAATTGGTCGGCCCGAGCAGGGCGATGAAGCGGCGCGGCAAGCGGCGCGCGAGTTCAAACGACGCCGGATATTCGGCCAGGTTGATGCTTTCCCGAGTGCGCGCCGCATTGCGGGCTTCCTGCTGCCGCTCCACCGCATGCAGCAGGCGCTGCTCGATACGCTCGAACACCTGGTCCACCGGCATCGCCGAATCGCCGGTCGAGAGTGCATTGAGCAGGATCATCGGGTCCAGGCCGGCATCCTCGGCCTTCTCGCCGATGCGCGCAACGAAAGTGGCGACCTTGCGTTGCAACTCGTCGAAGGCATACGCACTGGCCCGTTCGGTGATCAACTGCAACTGGTCCTCGGGCGCCATCTTGCGCCATTTGCTCGGTTTGGCCAGCACGCCCTTGCCGGGCACGAGGGCATAGGGCACGTTCAGGCCATTGACGTTCACCGTGCCGGCGAAGCGCAGGAAGACGCTGCCTTCCTGTTTGACCAGCTCGGCGCCGAGCGCGCGGGCATGTTGCTCAGGGGGCAGACTTTCCGTGCCATGAGGGGAATTGTCGGATTCGGGCGTGATCAGTGTCATCGAATGTTTTTTAAGGGAACAGTTATTGTCGCCGTGCCGTTGCAGCTGCCGCATGATACGCAATGTGGCGTTGCACCCGTCTGCAACAGCAATTCAACGATAGGACTGCCGTGAGCGGTCGGTGTTCAGTTTCAGTGAGCGCTGCATCGCGTCAGGGCATTCGCGCAGGCAACCCCGGACCGTTCGCAGGCGGCGCCGGGTTGCACGGTAATGCCGATGAGGCGCCTCAGATGTTTGCCAGATGCCGCAACGCGAATGCGGCCCGATGCAGCCAGCCGGTCAGCAGATCGATCGGGCTTCCGGCCCCGTCGCCGTCTGCTCCGAGCCCTGCAGGGCAAAGGCGCTCATCCCGTCCGCCTCGACCACCAGCTTGCAGGCCTTGGGAAACCGCAGCGTTTCACCGGGCGCGAGCCAGTAATCCGCTGCGTCGCCGGACCGGGTGATCCACAACCTGCCTTTACGGCACACCAGGGTCTGATGGGGAAACAGGTGGATCGACACGACGCTGCCCGGGCGGATTCGCGTGATTGCAACGTGGATGTCCGGCGCGATGCCGGCTCCGGCGTTACCCAGCACCGTTACGGCGCTGTACACGGGAAGAAATTTCCTGGATGTGATTTGCTTTTGTTCCAAGCGGGCCATGTCTTGCTCCTGTCTGTAAGGGAAAAGCCCAAGAGACAGAAACAAAAAACCCGCCTCATTGGGCGGGTTGTTGAACTTGTTACGACGACGTCAGGCAACCCACCATGGAAATGGAATCGGGTTAATCGGCTTGACGACAATGGTTGAAAGAAAGTTCATGATTCGCACGTTGCCATAATATTAAAATGCCGTCAATATTTTTGACATGTCTGCGCAATGCCGGCTTTCCAGCCCATCCTTCCCGCCAGGGAGCGGCGGCGCGCGGTGAACCAGGACGCGGAACGATACAGGCGGCTCCGGTTACTCATATGAACGGCATGTGTTGGCACATGCCGTTCACTGGAGATGATCAATGCCCGACGCGACCGCGCTATACCTCGATCTGTTGAAGCAATGCCTGTGCGGCGCCATCAACCCGCCCGGTCGTCGTGAGCCGGTCGTGTCCCATGCGCGCTGCGCCGCAATCATCCGCAGCGCGAACGAAGAATTCCGGCGCTATCTTGAGCCATTCGGTCATACCGTCGAAACATTCCTGAGCCTGCAAGCGGCCAGCTTCACTCCCGACATGCTGCATGCCGGGCTAAATGGCATGCATAGGGAGACGACGTCCGATACGATGTCTGACATGGCAAGCCTGAATAATCTGCAGGTTTGCGTCGAGACGGCGATTCGCGATCATGTGCCTGGCGACCTGATCGAAACCGGCATCTGGAAAGGCGGCATGCCGGTCCTGATGCGCGCGATACTGAAAGGCCATGGCATTGCCGACCGTACCGTCTGGGCGGCGGATTCCTTTAAAGGCATGCCGAAGCCCGATCCGGGGACCGACCTGCTTGACGCAATCTGGCACTTCATGCTGGAACCGATTGAGGGACTCAGTATTCCGCGCGACTACGTCGAAAGCACCTTCAGAAAATATGGCCTGCTCGACGACCAGGTGCGATTCCTGGAAGGATGGTTCTCGGATACCCTGCCGGTTGCGCCGATCGAACGGCTGGCGGTGATGCGGCTCGACGGCGACTGGTATGAGTCGACACGTACCGCGATCGAATCGCTGTATCCGAAGCTATCGTCCGGCGGATTCATCATCGTCGACGACTACGGGCTTCCGCTTGGATGCCGGCAGGCCATCGACGAATACCGGCGCTGCAACGACATTGACGCGCCGATTCAGTGGGTCAATCACCAGGTCATCTTTTGGCGCAAACCCTTGCCCTGATGCGGTACAGCCGCTCAGGCCGGGTCGCCGGTCCAGTAATCGATGACCAGTGATTTTTCGAGGCAGGGACCGAGCCTGGCGACGAACGCCTGGTGCGCGGGATGAGCCAGGTAGGCATCCCGGTCCGCCGTCGTATTGAAGCTCAGCATGAAACAGTGGCTGAACCCGTCGTTCAAACCTTCCGGACTGACGTTGACGCCGTACTCGAAATCGATGATCCCGGGGATGCGCGACGGCAGCGCGGCGAATTCGGTGGATATTTCGCCGCATTGGCCCGGCGACGCATCGGGCTTGAACGCAAACAGAACGACGTGACGCAAAACGGTGATGGAAGGCATATCTGTAATGATGGGTAGGTCAGTAAAACACAGTGCCATCATCGGCTGAATTGCATGCGTCCGCGTTGAGGCTGCTCAGCCGATCATTGCCGTTTTTGAATAAGGCATGCGCGGCAGGCAATTTTCGAACTTGTGGGAAAAATACCTGCCTATTCCTGATCCCCATTACGGATCGTTCAACATGCCCGACTCCCAACTAGGCTTGGTGTGCATCACCGACTCCGATGAAGTGCGCTATCGCATCATTACCCGCAAGCGGCTGCTGCAGCACGATCATCCGGCGCAACAGGCGCTGCTGCGCGAATTGTTCGCCGACAATCTCCGGCGGCTGGAGCGGGCGCTGGATTACTGTCGCCGTGAGCGGATCTTTCTTTATCGCATCCCATCGGCGCTGTTTCCGTTCTCCGACGAGCCGGTCGGCCGCGAGGTGCTGGACGAGATGGCCGCCGACGTCGGCAAGGTGGGCGACTCCGCCACTGCGAGCGGCATCCGGCTGGTCATGCACCCGGACCAGTTTGTCGTGGTCAGCTCCGATTCGCCCGGCGTCGTCGCCAACAGCATCAAGATCCTGGACATGCATGCGCACATCATGGATCTGCTCAATCAACCCCGCTCACCGTGGGCGCTGCTGGAAATCCACGGCGGCAAATCCGGGCGCAGCGCGGCCATGATCGAGCGTATCGCGCTTCTTCCCGACGGCATACGCCTGCGCCTCGGACTGGAAAACGACGAATATGCCTACGGGGCGGAAGATATCCTGGCCATCTGCCATGCGACCGGCGTACCGATGGTATTCGACGCCCACCATCACGTGATCAAGGAAGGGCTTTCCAGTTACGAGCACCCGAGCGTGCGCGACATGCTGGAAAAGGCGCGCGCCACCTGGCCCGATCCGGCCATGCAGCTGGTTCATATTTCCAACGGGCGCACCGCCTTCAACGACCGCCATCACGCCGACCTGATCGATGACATGCCGTCGTCCTACGCGGCGGCGCCGTGGATTGAAATCGAAGCGAAGTCGAAGGAGCTGGCGATCCGGAAGTTGCGGGGCGGGGAAAGCCGGTTGGGTTGAGTGCCGGCGCGCACGCGCGGGCCAGGAAGCATCAAACGCCGGGCTTCTGCAGGGCCGGTTCCTCGTCCGGCGCGTGCACGTCATCCTTTTCCACATCCTTTTCGCCGGTCTTCTCGTCGGCCCACTCCCTGTCTTCCTCGTCGGCCGGCAAACCATGCTGCAGGGGCGCGATCCGCTTGTCGTAGGCGAGTTCCACCAGCATCGGAAAATGATCCGATCCGTAATACGGCAGCCGGCGGATATCGGCCACGGTGAAATGCCGGCTGTGGAAAACATGGTCGACCGGAAAGCGGATGAACCGGTAACCGGCATGGAAGGTATTGAACATTCCACGGCCGATGCGCGGATCGAGCAGGCCGCTGATCTTGCGGAACAGCCGGGTGGTGGCGGACCATGCCACGTCATTGAGGTCGCCTGTCACTATCACCGGCAATTTGGACTCGGCGACGCTCTTGGCGATGACGAGCAGTTCGGCATCCCGCTCAGTGGATTCATCGTTCTCCGTCGGGCTGGGCGGCGCCGGATGCACGAAATGCATGCGCACCCGCAACCCCGTGGGCAATACCACCGCCGCATGCATCGACGGCTTGTCCGGCTCCACGAGGAATTGGATTTCGCCATCTTCGAGCGGCAGCTTCGAATACAGATGCATGCCGTACAGGTTGTCGAGCGGGCACTTCATCGTGTGCGGATAATCCGCTTCCAGCACATCCAGCCGCTCCTGCCACCACAGATCGGTTTCGAGCGTGACCAGGACATCCGGCTCGAATTCGCGCACCAGCTTCAGGAAGGCATCGGCCTGGCGATTGGGTGTCAGGACATTGGCCGACAGAATGCGGATGCGCTCGCCGTGAATCGCATCGTCCGCCTGCAGGACTTCGACCGGGTACATGCGCGTGTAGGGATAAATCCACCATGCGTGATAGCAGAAGCAGGCCAGCATCGCCGCCATCATCAGCCATGTCACGTTGCTCGACCGGTCCAGCATGACCGGAATCGCCACGGCCAATGCGAGCGCGACGCTCGCCAGCTGAAGGCGCGGAAAATCGAGTCCGCGTATCCACCAGACTTCATACCGCAGCAAAGGCAGTAAAGTCAGGAGCACGAGCAGGCCGCTCAAGGCCGCTAGCGTGGCAAACACCATGGATGCGTAGCTTTCATAAACACAATAACCTCATCATCGCAAACCTGATCGGCATTGCTCTGGCGCATATCAATAAGCGAGCGATAAGAAAGCGGCCGGAAACATGAAGTTACGAAAATGCGCATGTCGTAATGCTTCGACAAAAAATTTACGAGAAGCATGGAACGACTTTGCGAAAGGCATGTCCTAGCGGCATTACTTTCCTTGAGGAGCAGCATGAGCGCGCAGCAAGACATATTGGCCGCGATGGCCAATGACCTGTTCAACAAACGCCAGCGTTTGATTCAAGCCAGCCAGCGCGGGATTCAGGTAGTAGACGACCAGACCGCGAATGCGATGGAAGCCGAGTACCGGTCGGCCGAGGCGGAGTACCGGGCAGCCAAGGCGGCATTCGCCCGGGCGATGAAAACTAGACAGCAATCAAACTGAATTGCATTTCGTGAACCTTCCGCCCTTGTTGTCATCCTATAATCATTTACCCCCCTATAGATGACAAGGGCCGCAATGCCGACTCCAGGTACGCCAGGTACGTCTAATACGCCGAAAAAGGCGGTCAAGCATTTCTCCATGATCCGCGAGTTTCACCTCGCGGATTTTTTCACGCTCGGCAATGCCGCCTGCGGTGTGGCAGCGGTCTTCCTTGCGATGATGTATGCCGCCAGCCAGTCGCCGGTGCATTTCTTCGCCGCCGCGGCGATGGCGCCGGCCGCATTCCTCTTTGATGTGCTCGACGGCCGCATCGCGCGCTGGCGACGCCAGCATTCCCCTCTCGGACGCGAGCTCGATTCCCTTGCCGATATCGTCTCCTTCGGCGTCGCGCCCGCCGCGCTCGGATTCGTCGCCGGCCTGCAGGGAGGATGGGACTGGGTGGCACTGATTTACTTTGTCTGCTGCGGCGTCAGCCGGCTGGCGCGATTCAATGTCACCGCGGAGAGCCTGTCGGAAGGCGGCGACAAGGTTGCCTATTTCGAAGGCACGCCGATACCGACCAGCGTGCTGCTCACCGGGGTGCTCGCCTTCGCCGCGTGGCAGGACCGTCTTGGCGACAGCCTGTATGGCGGCGCATGGACGGTGGGGCCGTGGGAGTTCCATCCTCTGGCATTGATGTTCGTTCTCTCCGGCACGCTGATGATCAGCAAGACTTTCCGCATTCCGAAATTCTGAGGCATGAAGCGCCGTGGCGCTCATGCCCACGCCATCAGCTCCACTGCACCGAACTCGGCAAGCCTGCATCGCCTGCATCCGGCTTCTTCCTGCGTGACGGCACCTCTGGCGCTTCTTCCACCGTGACGGCGGCGCGTGCCTGGGGCAGCCGCCAATCGGCGCGCCGGTCGCCCATCAAACGCCGCAACTCGCGCACGCTGATCCCCGACAATTCATTTATCCGCAACAGCAGCAGGGGGTCGACCGGCACCTGCCCGTATCGGATGCGGCGGATCAGCGGCGCACCGATATGCAGCACGCTGCCAAGCGCTTCGTCATTGTCGAGCCCGAAGGTTTCAAGCAGCACATCAAACAGCATGTTGGGATCGTAGGGGCGGGTGGGTACGGGTGAATAGTCGAACATTCTCTCGGCGTCGTCAGGTTGTCGCGGATCGCGTTAAACGATCAAACCTGTCTGACCAGCGGCAGGCACGGAAATTCCCGCAGGTTTTCCACCGTCCGAAGAGATAAGCGAGTAAGCTTCGCCGGTTTTGCGTTCCTTATTTTCGCTTCCGGACATTCGAGGTGCATCAATGCACCTGGCAAGCATATCCTGCTCGAATTGATAAACCAATTGCCGATATCCCGGTCTCATTGAGACGTTTAGTCCACTGCCTGCGATGGCTTGGCGGCCTGATGGTACAGCCCGCAACCGTGCCAGCCTTCGTATAACCCCGCGCTCTTTGAAAAGCGTCCACCGAGCAGCCAATGAATATGTCCGATCCACTGCCGCCGAATGCCATCGCCGTCCGCGTCGGTTGCAGGCTTGCTTATGAAACGTCCCGGCCGACTGCCGCCCTGCTGCTGATTCGACCCCATCCCGATGTCGTGATGCTGGACGAAAGCCTGTCTTGCGACACCGGTTCGCAGGCCGATCATTTTACCGATCACCACGGCAACCGAATGCTGCGCACCATTCTGCGTCCAGGACTGAACGAGTTTGTCCATGACGCGATCCTGATTGTGCCCGGTACGACGGAAGAACCCGCGCTCTATGCACCGATGGATGCATCGGAACGCCTTCCCTGGGAGGTGTTGCGCTATACCTTTCCAAGCCGCTACTGCGAGTCGGACAAGCTGGGGCAGTTCGCCCAGCAGACATTCGGCAGCATTCCACCCGGCGCGGGACTGGCACAGGCCATCTGCGACTGGACCCACCACCATATCGAATACCGCTATGGTTCGGGCAATTCGCATCTATCCGCCGCGGACGTGATCGATCGCCGATACGGCGTCTGCCGCGATTTTGCCCATGTGATGGTGGCGCTGTGCCGGGCACTGGACATGCCGGCCCGCTATGTGGCGGGGCACATGCCGTACAGGGGAGTGGCCGAGCATGACATCGGCATCGATTTCCATGCCTGGTGCGAGGTGTTTGCCGGCGGGCGCTGGCATACCTTTGATCCGCGCCACAATAAATCCCTGCCGGGGCGGGTCAAGATCGCACATGGCATGGATGCGGTGGACGCGGCGTTCGCCACGTTTTACGGTCAGGCATCGTGCGTGACCTTCCAGGTCTGGTCCTACCAGGTCGATCCGGTCCGTGAACGGGCCGGCGATCCGGTCTCCATCATCAGGGGAGGCAACGGCAGCGCCGAGGAAGTGGCCGGCGCCTGCTTCGACGCGTTCCGCGTCAGGCCGCCGCTACTGCATCCGGCGTCGCCACAGGCTTCTTCGCCAGCACCACTTCGTGGATGAAGCGCAGCTTTTCGATCACCGGCGTCGATAGCGTGAACGGATAAGCGTCCTGCATGCCGATGCTGCGGTTCAGGCTGTTCAGCACATAGGTAAGCGCAAACCATTCGGCCATCAATTCGTCGAACGCGCTGGTGCGCAGCGGCCGCTCCTCGATGATCAGTTCCGGTTCGGCCGGTTTCTTCGGCAACAGGGCCATCCCGCAGGCGAAGGCGGTATCGAGCGTGTCGACCATGTGCAGATAGTGCGCCCAGGTTTCCGCCCAGTCTTCCCAGGGATGGGAGCTCGCGTAACTGCTGATGTAACGCTGCTCCCAGCCTTCCTGCGGGCCGTTGTTGTAGTGGGTTTGCAGTGCCTGCGCGTAATCCTGCCGCTCGTCGCCGAACAATTCCCGGAAGGGTTCCAGCCAATCGGTGCCGACGATCAGCCGGTCGAAATAATAGTGTCCGCTCTCGTGCCGGAAATGGCCGAGCAGGGTACGGTAGGGTTCATGCATCTGCTCGCGTGTTTTTTCCCGGTGGGCCGGATCGGCTTCCGCGATGTTCAGGGTGATCAGGCCGCTCGCATGGCCGGTAAGGACCTTGTTGCCCGGCGTGTCCTCCAGGAACTGGAAGGCGAGGCCGTTTTCGGGATCGTCGTGCTTCGATTTCGGTTGCAGATGCAATTCCCACAGCGAATACAGGAGCCGCCGTTTGGCCGCTTCGAGGCGCGCCCAGTAACGCCGGTTCTGATCCGACGAGAGCGCCGGGATGATCTGCGTGAGCTGGCAGGATGCGCATAACTCGCCGGGCGCGTCGGCCGGCAGCATCCAGTTGCACACGTCTTCCCGCGAGTAATTGATGCATTGCTTGTACAGCTTGCCCGCATTGGCCGGATTCAGGCTGCGCCACACCATCTCGCCGGCCGGCTCGAAAGTACTGATCGCCCGGTGTTCCGGCTGGTAGCCGAGCATGCCGCCGCAGTTTTCACAGCGGACGTTTTCGAAGAAAACCTGCTGACCGCAGTTATCGCAATGAAAAGTTTTCATGACGTGTAAATGATTTCCAAGATTTTTTCTGTTGTGGAACAGGGTAGTTGGGCGCTTCCAGTTCCCTTCGCCGAGCAATGCCGACGTAATTTGCTTGCGGTATGAGTCGTGATGAAGCTGCGGAGCGGCGGCGCCGAGCTGGCTGAAAGCGTTCTAATGCATGGAGAGAGCGGTATCCGGTATCGTTCCGTCCCGTCCTGTTGTTTCCCTACCGCTTT
>NZ_DASZBA010000267.1:0-2508 GCF_035944575.1 Noviherbaspirillum sp. | reverse complement strand
AACCGCCACTCACACCACACTCCGCACCCGCTCCGTCACCACACCCTTCAACTCCGAACACTTCCCCTCCGGCACGGTAAGCCGCTTCCAGCTCCTGCGCAGGTACGTGCCATCAGGATGCGGGCCCATCTCGAACCCCATCCCAAGCAGCAGCGCGCGCATCGCTTCATTCTCCGACAGCACATCGCCGTCCATCCGCTGCACCCCGGCCGCACGGGCAACGCAGCTCAGGTTCTGCAGCAGCCGGCGTGCAATGCCGGCACGCTGCCATGCATCGTCGACCACGACCGCGTATTCCGCGATTTCCGGCGCCGCAACGACCACATACTGCGCCATGCCGACGGCCTGTTCCTCGCCGTCCCGCAATACCACCGCCAGCAGCGTGATTGCCCGCATCGGATCGGCCTGGGTGAAGCGCTCCAGCATCTCGGGCGGCAGTTCATGGGCGGGATAGAAAAAGCGCTGATACCGGCTTCGCAGCGACAGGCCGCGAACCAGGGCTTGCAACAGCGGCGCATCGGCGGCCCGTGCCACCCGGATGCGGATGGCGGTGCCGTCGCGCAACCGCCAGGTGTCGTGCAATTCCCGCGTCGGCAGCAGCGATTTCAGCAGCGGCTGCAGCGACTGGCTCCATTTGACGAGCGACGGAGAAAGGTCGGCCATGACATCCTCCGTATCACGCAAACAATGTGCGGGCGGCGGCCAGCACCGGTTGCAATTGCCGTCCGAACGGGCGCTGTGACGGCGCGGCGTCGATACGGATGGCGGCCTGGTCGAGCGGCGTCAGCAGGGTGTCGCTCGGCCGATCGATGACGAAGCTTTGGCCGGCTTTCAGTACGATGTCCCGGATATCGCCGTCCTGGGTGATCCAGACGGTGCCGTCGATCGCATGCACGGTTGATCCGATCGCGCCACGCAATTGCAGGTGCTGGTCGGCGCGCAGGCGGACGATGTTTCCCCTCGCGGCCGAGGGCAGGCTTTCTCTGCGTACCGGCCTGGATTGCAGGCGGTCAGTAAATAACATGGTGGCATTCATGATCAGCTCCTTTGGTATCGAACCGGGAATTAAGGGATCGTGTCCCCATGCAGCACATTATGGTTGGTTCCATGAGCTTTACAATCCGGCAAAATGGAATAAGATTGTTCTCACCAGAGAACAATGGAGGCGATCATGGAGCGGCTGGAGGAAATGATGACGTTTGCGAAGGTGGTGGAGACGAAAAGCTTTTCCGCCACTGCCCAGGCGCTGGGGACGTCGAAGTCGCTGGTCAGCAAGCAGATCAGCAGCCTGGAAAGCGCGCTGGGCGTGCGCTTGCTGAATCGCACCACGCGCCGCATGAGCCTGACCGAAATCGGCGCCGCCTATTACGAGCATTGCGCCCGCATCGCGCAGGAAATTGACGCCGCCGCCGAAACCGTGACCCAGTTGCAGGCCGAACCGCGCGGTGTGTTGCGGTTGACTTCGCCGGTGATCTTCGCGTCGCTGCACCTGGCACCGGCGATGCAATCCTTCCTCAAGCGCTATGAAAACGTCGAAATCGAGTTGAATGCGAACGACCGGATCGTGGATATCGTCGAGGAGGGCTACGACCTGGCGATCCGGATCACCGACCATCCGGCACAGACCATGGTGGCGCGCGTCATCGCGCCGGTGCGCTGGGTGACCTGCGCCGCCCCGGCCTATTTGGAGCGCTACGGCATTCCGCAAACGCCGCAGGATCTGCTGCAGCACCGCTGCCTGGTTTACCAGGGCATACCGGCATTGCGCAGCGGGTGGCACTACCGCATCGGCAACAAGGAAGTGTCGCTAGCCGTCACCGGCAATTGCCGTGTCAACAATTCCGAGGTGCTGCTGCACATGGCGCTCGACGGCATGGGGATCATCATGTTTCCCACCTACATTCTTGGACCGCACCTGAAGAGCGGCAGGCTGCAGGCAATACTGCCGGACAGCATCGCCAACCCTGACATGTCGCTGTATGCCACCTACCTCCCGAACCGGTATATGCAACCCAAGGTGCGGGCATTCATCGACCATCTGATGGAGCACTTCGGCCCGCAGCCGCACTGGGATGATTTTTAAGAAGGTACGTGCAACAACGGTTGTGCAATGCCGTGCAAAAGCGCTACGCAATGATGCGTTCGCCCTCCGCCGGATGATCGCTCAACCCGATCTCTGCCCGGATCAGCCCGGTCTGCATCCGTTCTTCCACCCGTTTGCGGTTGACCGATTCGGTGGCACGGGTGTTTTCGCGGTGCCAGAGATGGAAAACCTCGGTCGAGAACGCGCCGCCCTTGCGCCGCACGCCGTGGCGCGCGAGGCGCATTACCAGGTCGGCATCTTCATGACCCCAGCCGACGAAGCTCTCGTCGAAGCCGTTGACGGCGGCATAGTCGCTGCGCCAGATCGCGAGGTTGCAGCTCTTGATCCTGTTCCATTTGACGGAGCGGTAATGGCGCAGGCGGCTGTCGGGGAACGAGAGCAGGGGGATGGCCTTGTTCGCGTGG
>NZ_DASZBA010000266.1:0-3346 GCF_035944575.1 Noviherbaspirillum sp. | reverse complement strand
GCCCATGACAATCAGCGTCGTGGAACGCGCCGCCAGGACTTCCGGCTCGATATATTGCATGAGGTTCAGCGAGTCCGGTTGGGCTGCG
The DNA here is from genome assembly GCF_035944575.1 of Noviherbaspirillum sp. Classification (GTDB taxonomy): domain Bacteria; phylum Pseudomonadota; class Gammaproteobacteria; order Burkholderiales; family Burkholderiaceae_D; genus Noviherbaspirillum. The sequence continues at coordinate 3,258 of NZ_DASZBA010000266.1, read as the reverse complement.
GCCTCGGTTGATGGCCCCGGTGCGGTAATCGACGCTACCGTCGCCCGCCATGCATCCAGGTCAAGCAGATCCATGCTGACGTTGGCGATCAGGCCGCCGTCCGGCTGTGGCGCCGGCTGGTTGACGCCGATCCCGCCGCGCACGACGCGCCATTGCGCAATTTTGTCGACCGTCTTTTCGCGTTCGTAACGCACGGCGATGGCCGAACCGAGCGAGAGTTTGATTTCGTCCCGCAGCAATTGCGGCGAGCTCGATGGCCGGCCGATCAGCTCGAATTTCAAGGGAAGGCTGTCGGCGCCGGCCTTGCGCAGCGGCGCCGGAAAGTCAAGCGAAAGCCCGGCGAGACTCGATTCGATCACGATTTCCGGACGCTTGTTTTTGACGCGTACGGCTGCGTTGTAACGCGCGCCGCCACCGATGCGCTCCGACAGGCGCTGCACCGCTGGCGTCGGATAGGTCTTGCGCAATCCGTCCGCGGTAACGCTTCCTTCCGCATTCACCACAATGCCGCCGTCGCTCTGCGTGCCACCCGACACGGCAATCGGTCCGCCCACGAAATTTGCACGGACGCCGTGCAGGAGGAAACCTTTTTCATTGAATTCCAGCTTGCCGTTGGTGTTCAACAGCGGCGGGATGTCATTTTGCAGCGTGACATTGTTGTTCGCGAATTGCAGGACGCCACGTACCTTTGCATCCGTCATATGGGAAAGCGGCAGCTGCAGCTTAAGTGCGAGTTTTGCATTGCCGCTGCCCTTGGTTTCCTCCGTGAAATTGCCGATCCAGCCGGCGACGGGGCTGTCCAGGGTGAACTGCAGGAATTCCTGCAGCGGTCCCGCCGCATCACCGTCGATATTTAGCATGCTGTCCGGCGAAGCAAGGTCCGCAATGACCGCCTTGGCCTTCGAGATGACGACGTTATGGGTACGGGCACTGTCGGCGTTGATTTCCATGCGGGTTCGGTCGAACTCGATGGTGCCGCGCACCTGTTCCAGCATCGGCCACAGCGGCGCCTTGCCGTCCTTGGCGAGGATGCCCGGCGCATAGTTCAGGACGCCATCGACGAGCCGCCCGGAAATGTGGAACTCGCCTTTCGGCTTGTCGCCGTTTTTGGTCACGAAAGGAAAGTGTTCCAGGTCGCCCCTGATCTTCAGGCTGAGGTCATCGGCAACACCGCCTGCCAACGCCCCGCTTAGCCATGACCGCAGATGATCCGGCGTTTGAAGAGGCAGATATTGGCCGACCTTTTGCAGTTGCAGACCGGATATGGTGCCTGACACGTCGAGCATGCCGGACGGTTTCCCCTGCGGATGATTGAGCGGCATCAGGTGCTTGCCGGCCAGCGACGCAATCAACCCATCCTGCTCGAAATCCATCCGTTCCACTTCCAGCAACAGCTGGTCGGAGTCCTGGAACGCCCAGCCGGCCCGCATGTCGAGGCGATCGAACAGCATTGTCGGTTCAGCGAAATAACCCGGCAGTTCGAGGCGCAGCTGCCGTGAGTCGAGCTTGAAGTTGCCACCCTGTTCGCTGGCATCGACATGACCGGTGAGATTCTCGAAACCGGGAATGGCGGGAACTGCCGCCTGCGCCGGCTTCCTGCCGCTTTTCGGGCGGGCCGGCCGTGCCTCCTGCGCCTGCATCGACAGCGCCTCGAAACCACCCTTGACCCGATAGGCGGACACTTCTGGATAAGCGCCATCCCATTGCACCGCGAAATCCTTCAGCACGCCGCGCGGCGCATAATCGTTCAGCATTTGCAGCTGCGCCGCCGGCAGCGGCAGGCGGCCCGCAAGTTCGGCCAGCGTTTTCAGGTCAAGCAGGCTGGCGGAAATTTCAGTCCTCTCCGGCTTGTTGGCCTGTGCGGCGACAAAGCGCTCGCTGATGGTGGTCGACGGCAAGGTCAGGCCTTCATCGGTTTCCAGCGAAAAGTCGGTGAGCGTGATCGCATGCCCATTGACGCCGAAGGTCGGCACGCCGTCCCTGGCTTTCGGGTTGATGGCTTCCTGTACCGAAATACGCCCATTGACCCGCGCCAGATTCAACGGCTCCAGATCCTTGCGCAGTCGGGTCGACACATCGGCGAGCATCAGGTCGGCGGTAAAGTCGGCAATCCTTGCCTGGTCGAATGTCAGCCATGCGCGCACCGCGCCGTTGCCGCGCTGCATTTCGACAGGGTAATCGACATACGGCTTCCACGCTGCCAGGTCCACATACTGCAGATCGGCATACATCTGGCCGGTCCAGCGGGTCGGATCGGAAATCCGGTTCGAAAAATACGGATGGGCGAATGCGGCCCGCACATCGATCGGCGAGGCCACGTTTTCGGGCGGCACTGCCTTCAGCGCAAACTCGTGGTAGCGCCAGTGATTGCGCAGCAGCAGCGTCACGCCGTCCAGCGTCAGCGGCGGAGCAATGCGCTTGTCGTCGATCCAGCGCAACCGGCCGTTCCGGATCACAATTTCCCGCTGTGACAGCACCCAGTCGGCTGCCCTGGAATCGCCGCTTTTGCGCGTATCGATGGGGATTCCGGCCACATGCAAATTGCCCTCGGAATCGCGCAGGATGTCCATGTCCGGACGGTCGATCTCCAGCCTGTAGAGCTGGAGCCCGCCGATCGCAACGGACAACCATGAAAAGGTTGCGGAAACTTTCGGCAGCCTCAATGCCTCGTTGCCGAAGGTGTCATGGATGGCGACATCGCCGAGCGCGAGCTGCGGCCGCAGGCCGGACCAGGACGCTTCGATGGTGGCGATCGAGACCTTGCTGCCGATTGCATGGGTGGCCATGCGTTCCACGTTGGGCTTGTAGCTATCGATATTCGGCAGGACGATATAGCGCAGCGCGAGGAACAGGATGCAAAAGATGAAATACGCAGCCAGCAGCAGCTTGAACAGGATGACGGCAGTGCGCCGTATGACGTGAAACAGGGAACGATGTCCTCGTTGCATGGCATTCCAGCAGATGCCGATGCGGGCCATGAATTGGTTTGGCTGGGATTGTTCTAAGGACATCAATCAATAAGGCAAATGTAGCTACTCGGCGTAAAATGATTTTCCGCAGCGAAGCTGCCGGCAACACGACATGTTCGCATGGATCTTGCCTGTATGCTTTGACGGTGGGCTATTTTGCCGCAGGAGCTTGCCCGAAACGCCGTCGTTTCGTTCGGGAGTGAAAAAAATTGAAATTTAGCCATCGACATTCGTGATCCAGTCCAATCTGACCAGTGATATTGCCTCGCGATTCTATGCGCGCTGGCTG
>NZ_DASZBA010000265.1:0-5562 GCF_035944575.1 Noviherbaspirillum sp. | reverse complement strand
ATCCGCGCCAGACTGCAGGTGCTGCAGGATTTATCGCCGCAAGGCTTGCGCGATGCTGCAAACCTCTTTACCAACCAGTTACGGCAGAAGGGCAAGCCACAGACAATGGCCGCCAAATACGGGCTTGCGTTTGTGGCGCTTCGCCAAGGAGATGCGGCAAAAGCCGCCGTCCTCCTGCAGGAGGCGGAGACTGCGGCACCCGGGAAGAACGCGATTCTTTCAAGCATGGCCATTGACATTCAGCTTGCGGCAAACAAGCCGGATGAAGCATTGAAACTTGCGGATGCGGCGCGGAACAAATTTCCGCTGTCACGAGGCATCGCCTGGCAGTACGCGGATGCGCTGCTGGCGGCGGGGCGCAGCGACGATGCAATCCGCTATTTGCGCGACCAGACCCAGCAATATCGCGAGGAGCCACAGTTGCATGAGCGACTCGCCAAGGCGTACGCTGGACAGGGCAAGCAGGCCCTCCAGCATGTGGCGCTTGCCGAGTCCTACGCGCTGACAGGCAACCTGATGCCGGCGCTGGACCAGCTGGCCATCGCGCGCCGCGCGCCGGATGCCTCGTTTTACGATCAGGCGGTGATCGATGCGCGCGAACGCGAATTCAGGGCGCGGCGCAAGGAAGAATTGCAGGAAGAGCAGAACAGTAAATAAGTGCTTGTCATAGAGGCATGACGAACCTATCGTTCAGTCGTTGGGGTACGTACTCTTCCTGTAGCGTAATGGGTATCCGCACTTCGCATAATCCCCGTCAGTCCCGCGAAAGCGGGAATCCAGAGATGCACTGGCTACGGCAATGAGAAAAGTGACGCATCTCTGGTTCCTCGCCTTCGCGAGGACGGCAAGCCTTTACTTATCATCTGCCTGCGGCGCCGTCACAAACCCGAAAGTCGACGCAATATCCTCGCTGCGAATGCGTCGCACCGCGATCTGGCGGCCGGCATGGCTCAGGCTTAGTTCAGCATCGTCCTGCTCCCGGCCCAGCCAGGCGAGAAGCTGTTCATCCGTCACCAGCTGATCGCCCATCCTCAACGCGGCGACGCACTGCGCCATATCACGGTCGTCCACGAGGGCGACATACTTTCCGTTCTTGAGCAACAGCCGGCCAGCCTCCGTCATCCAGGCTTCTTCGATGCCAGAAAGCGGCTCGCCGGTATGCAGGACGAACCCTTCGGCCGGGTCGGTGCGCGCAATGTACGGGGTGGCTTCAAGGTTGATGTAGACGCGTTGCGGCCCATTTTGGAAATACCAGCGGCCGCCCTCGTCGCAGGTGTAGTTGCGGTTGATGAAGCCGAGCAGCGCCGCGTTGGCGATCTTGTCGCCCGGCAGTTTGAGTGCCTGCGCACGGTCGTCGCGCATGCGCCATCCGCCGCGTGCGTCGAGCGCCAGCCAGCCGAAGCAATGCGGCACGTTGGGCCACTTGGCCATTGCCTGCTTTACGATGTCGTCCATGATGTATCCCTCAGTGTCAGGCGGCATCCAGGAAAGCGATGATTTTTCTTGGCAGCCAGTTCAGCCTGCCCGATGCCGCGCCAGGTGCGGCGAAGCCGACATGCCCGCCATGTTCAGGATAATCCAGCGTGACGTGCCGCGATGCGACTTGGGGCAAATGTTGAGCCGGAAGGAAGGGGTCGTTTTTCGCATTCAATACCAGCGTGCGTACCGTAATATCCTGCAGCACATGTTTCGCGCTGGCGCGATGCCAGTAGTCATCGGTATCGCGAAAGCCGTGGAGCGGGGCGGTCACGACGTTATCGAATTCATACAGATTGCGGGCGCCGAGCATGCGATCGCGATCGAACAGGTCCGGGAACTGCGCCAGTTTGCGCAGGCACTTCGGCTTCAGCGTTTGAAGGAAGGCGCGCGTATAGATGAGATTGAAGCCTTTCGACAGCGCGGCGCCGCCGCCGGCGAGGTCGAGCGGGGCGGAGACCGCGCATGCGGCGTCCACGATATCGGCTTCGTGCTGGGATTCGCCGAGCCAGCGCAGTAGCGCATTGCCGCCGAGCGATACGCCGACGGCATAGAATTTCGATGGTGAACGCTTGGTTTGCCCGGCTTTCAGGCGGCGGATGATCCAGTCGACTTCCGCTGCATCGCCGGAATGATAGAAACGCGGCGCATGATTCAGCTCGCCGGAACAGCCGCGGAAATGCGGAACCGCGCCGGACCAGCCGAGCAAAGCGGCTTGCGCCATCAGGGAACGGGCGTAGTGGCTGTCGGACGAGCCTTCCAGTCCATGGAAAAGCACGATGAAAGGCTGGCCCGGTTTGCCGTCGATAAAATCGATATCGATGAAGTCATTGTCGGGCGTGTGCCAGCGTTCACGCCGGTAAGCGACCGCCGGTTTGGCGACGCAGGTCGCCGGGAAAATCGTTTGCAGGTGGCCGCCGGGCAGCCACTTCGGCGGGGCATAGTGCATTAGTGCAGCAGTACCGATATCGGCGTATCGGAAGGTGCGTCACCCGGCACGACCGATGCGTGGTGACTCACGATCCGCCATCCCTGTGGTGTCTTCATGTAGACATTGGTGGCGAGGATGTGGATTTCCCGCTGCCGGGAACTGGTACGGTGCACCTCCTCGATGACATTGCGAACGGACGTCGTCATGTTTTGCGTAACATGCAATTGCACCGGGCGGATATGCACGCCGCCCTGCTCGAAAATCTGTTCCCACGAGCCTCGTATCGCCGAATGGCCGACGAGGCGCGGCGCGCCGGGATGAATGCAGACGATCTCTTCTTCATCCGCCCAGACACTCATCACGCCCTCCAGGTCGGCGCGGCTGATCGCATCGTAGAAAGCGGCTTCAGTGTCTTCTACCGTATCGAAATTCTTATTGGTGGCTGGCATGGTGTGCAGCTTCTCCTTTCCATGCGGAAGTGTTGCAGGCAGGCGCGTTGAACGCTTGCGAGTCGAGGGAACAGTATAGAGCAACGCTTCGTCCGGAGCTTGGTGCCGGAAGGATTGCCGGATGCGGCTGCTTTGCCCGCATCCGGAAAGCGTTTCGTGAGCAGCGGCTCCGGGTCAGTGACCCTTTACGACGGTGCCCGGCTTCAAGCGATACACCGTCCCGCAGTACGGGCACTTGCCTTCGCCGTGATCTCCCATGTCGAGATACACACGCGGATGGGAAGACCAGATGGGCATCGACGGGTTCGGGCAATACGCCGGCAGATCCTTGCCGTCGAGTTCCACGAAGCTCATTTGCTGATTTGAATCGTTCATGAATGTTCCGGATTGATTAGACGAGGGTAAGCCAGTGCTGGTATTGAGGCGCCTTGCCGGCCACGACCTCGAAGAACAGCGATTGCAGTTTTTCGGTCACCGGGCCGCGCTTGCCTTCGCCGATCTGCCGGTTGTCGAGTTCGCGGATCGGCGTGATTTCCGCCGCCGTGCCGGTGAAGAAGGCTTCGTCGCAGCAGTACATTTCGTCCCGGGTAATGCGCTTTTCGATCACTTCGATGCCGAGGTCGCGCGCCATCGTGAGCACCGCATCGCGGGTGATGCCGTCCAGGCAGGAGGCGAGGTCGGGGGTGTAGATCTTGCCGTTCTTGATGATGAAGACGTTCTCGCCCGAGCCTTCCGATACGTAGCCTTCGGTATCGAGCAGCAGCGCTTCATCGTAGCCGTCGGCCAGCGCTTCCTGGTTGGCGAGGATCGAATTGATGTAGTAACCGCAGGCCTTGGCCCGTACCAGCGACACGTTGACATGATGGCGGGTGAAGGAGGAGGTCTTGACGCGAATGCCTTTCGCCAAACCTTCTTCGCCGAGGTAGGCACCCCATGGCCAGGCGGCGATCGCCACATGGATGGTGTTGCCCTTTGCCGCGATGCCCATCTTCTCGGAGCCGATCCAGACCAGCGGGCGCAGATAGCAGGACTCCAGCTTGTTCTCGCGCACCACCTGGCGCTGCGCTTCCATCACGGTTTCCATATCGTACGGAATGTTCAGCTGGAAGATCTTGGCCGAGTTGAACAGCCGCTGGGTGTGTTCCTTGAGACGGAAAATCGCCGTGCCTTGCGCGGTCTTGTAGGCACGCACGCCTTCAAAAACGCCCATGCCGTAGTGCAGGGTATGGGTCAGCACATGCACAGTCGCGTCGCGCCAGTCGATCAGCTTGCCATCTTTCCAAATTTTTCCGTCGCGGTCTGCCATGGACATGGTGAATTCTCCAGTGAATATTGCAAAGCCGAGATTTTAACGGATTCAGCCGGGTCGGAATATCGCCGGTAGAATAGGCAGCCGAAGTTCCTCCCTCCCGACCGCCGCAGTCTTGCAGACATGAGTCGCAATTCGCTTGCGGCGCAGCATCTTGATTTATGAATAACACTCACACCGACACAGATTCGCGTTTGGCCACGCATTCCGATGCATTGCTCATTGAGCGACAAGCTTTTCGAGACGGCGTAAAGGCATGCCTGCCGACCATGCCCGGCATCTTTGCCTGGGGCATGGTGACGGGCATGGCGATGGTGAAAGCCGGGATGACTCTTTGGCAGGCGCTCGGCATGACATTTATTGTGTTCGCAGGATCGGCGCAACTCGCCGCCGTGCCGCTGATTGCCGCCAACGTGCCTGTATGGGTGGTGTTTGCGACGGCGCTGGTCGTGAACCTGCGCTTCGTGATTTTCTCCGCGCTGCTCGGCCCGCATTTTGCGCATCTGCGATGGTACAAGCGCGTCTGGTACGGCTACTTCAACGCCGATATCACGATGGGCCTGTTTCCGCAGCGGTTCCCGGCCGCTTCGATGGATAAGCCCGAAGGAAAGGTCGGCTTCTTCACCGGGATCGGCTATCCCAACTGGTGCGCCTGGCAAGCCGGATCGGTGGCCGGCATCCTGCTCGGAAGCCAGATTCCGCCAAGCTGGGGAGTAGGCTATGCCGGCACGCTGGCGCTGCTCGCGATCGCCATACCTCTCATCGTCAATGCCGCGGCGCTCGCCGGCGTGGCGGTTGCTGCCACGGTAGCCATCGCGGCGGCCGGGTTGCCGTATCGACTGGGACTGCTGCTGGCGGTTGTCGTCGGAATGGCGGTCGCCATGGCGGTCGATACGGTGCTCGACCGGAAGGGGAGGCGCGCGTGAACGCTGTCGATACCTGGATCACGATCGGCCTGTTGCTGGTGGCTACGATCGTTACGCGCTGCTCCTTCTTCATCCTTGGCAATGCAGTCAAGTTGCCGCCGAAAGTGCAACATGCTCTGCGTTATGCGCCCGCCGCCGCTCTAGCGGCGATCGTCGCCCCTGATCTCGTCATGAACAGCGGCGCGCTCGACCTCACCTGGAATAATCCCAAATTGGTCGCAGGTGTAGGCGCGGCAGTGTTCTTCGTCACCACGCGGCGGCTGCTCGGAACGATCATTGTCGGCATGGCGCTGTTCACCGCTTTGCGCTTACTGATGTAGATCGAATGCGGGCAAAAAACGGGGATTTTGACTGATGCAGTGGGGTAAAATAGCGGTCTTTCCATGTTTTCAATACATTTCGGCAACCATGCAATTCAATCGACTGAGTGACCTGATCGCCCGCAACCAGCTTCAATCCAAACGCGTTTTC
>NZ_DASZBA010000264.1:0-12165 GCF_035944575.1 Noviherbaspirillum sp. | reverse complement strand
CTGCGGTCAATGACAGTTATGCGGCGTTGTGCTGGATCGCCGAACATGCAAAAACATTAATGGTCGACACCACAAAAATCGCGGTCGGCGGCGACAGTGCCGGCGGCAACCTCGCGGCGGTCATGGCATTGATGTCGCGCGATCGCAAAGGGCCGTCGCTGGCGTACCAGCTGCTGATCTATCCGGTTACCGACTTCCGTTTCCAGACGGAGTCGCACAAAAGACTTGGTGAAAATTATTTGCTGACCCGTGACGTCATCGATTACTTCACCGACTGCTATGTCGGGCCGGACACCGACCGGCTCGACTGGCGCATCTCGCCGGCCTTGGCTGCCAGCCACGGTAATCTCCCGCCGGCGCTGGTCATTACCGCCGGTTACGATCCCCTCTGCGATGAAGGTCGTGCCTATGCCGAATTGCTGCAGAGAGCCGGCAATCGTGTCGAATATCTGGACTATCCAGGGCAGATTCACGGGTTTATCACCATGGGCCGCGTGATAGGCCAGGCCAATGACGCGGTTGCACAATGTGCAGCCCATCTTGCCGCACTTTAACGGCTTGGAGTACGTACTGCAGGCCGCATGATTCCTCGGAAGGTGAAAAATTTTCACCTGTCAGGAAACCAAATGCTGCACTGCGGCTTGACTATGCAAATAGCAAGAGCATGCTAGTGCAGTTGTTCCGATTGCGATTTGTCAAAAGCAAACGATTATTGACGGATAACAATTTGCCGTACCGAAACCTACAAGGAGACACATCATGAAGAGAAGCGCCAAGACATCCGACAAAGCAGCCGCCAAGGCAACCCCGAACAGCAAGTCGACAGCCTCCCGGCGCGGCTTCCTGGGCAAGGCGGCAGCCGGCACCGCCACCGCCGTTGCGTTCCCGATGGTCGCGACCGCGCAAACGGCGACGCAGCTGCGCTTCCAGAGTACATGGCCGAGCAAGGACATCTTCCATGAATACGCGCTCGACTTCGCGAAGAAGGTCAACGACATGACCGGCGGCGAACTGAAGATCGAAGTGCTGCCGGCCGGCGCAGTGGTGCCGGCATTCGGCCTGCTCGACGCGGTATCGAAGGGCACGCTTGACGGCGGACACGGCGTGATGGGTTACAACTACGGTAAGCAGAGCGCGATTGCGCTGTGGACGTCCGGCCCGGTGTTCGGCATGGACGCCAACATGGTGCTCGCATGGCACAAATACGGCGGCGGCAAGGAATTGCTGGAGAAGCTCTACACATCGATCGGCGCCAACGTGGTGTCCTTCCTCACCGGCCCGATGCCTGTGCAACCGCTCGGCTGGTTCAAGAAGCCGATCACCAAGCCGGAAGATTTCAAGGGCTTGAAGTTCCGTACCAATGGCCTGGCGATCGACCTGTTCACCGCCATGGGCGCTGCCGTGAACGCACTGCCTGGCGGCGAGATCGTGCCGGCGATGGACCGTGGTCTGCTGGACGGCGCCGAATTCAATAACGCGTCCTCAGATCGAATCCTTGGTTTCCCGGATGTTTCCAAGGTCTGCATGCTGCAGAGCTTCCACCAGGCTTCCGAGCAGTTCGAGATCAGCTTCAACAAGACCAAGTACGACGGATTGCCGCCGAAGATGAAGGCGATCATCGCCAACGCAGTCGAAGCATCGTCGGCAGACATGTCCTGGAAGGCAATCGATCGTTATTCGAAGGATTACATCGAGCTGCAAACCAAGAACAACGTCAAGTTTTACAAGACACCTGACTCGCTGCTCCAGCAGCAACTGACCATCTGGGATGAAGTGGTGGCCAAGAAGGGTGCCGACAATCCGCTGTTCAAGGAAGTCGAGGCATCGCAACGCGCCTTTGCCGAGCGCGCGATGAAATGGGACATGGATACCAACAACAACCGCCGCATGGCCTACAACCATTACTTCCAGAAGAAACCTGGCGGAAAGAAAGCCTAACGGCTTCATGTATGAACCAGGAAAACACCATCCGGACCAATCGGATGGTGTTTTTTTTGGCGCGCTCCGTTGCCATGGTTAGCGGCAAGGCCTCCCTTCCTTCGGCACTCAAGGATTTTCAAGCATGAACAAGCTATTGTTTTTCGTAGACAGGGTGAGTACCTGGATCGGCCATGCGTTCGCCTGGCTCATCCTGGCCCTTACCCTGCAGATTACTTGGGAAGTATTTTCCCGTTATGTACTGAATGCGCCGAATCAATGGGCATTCGATCTCATGATCATGATGTACGGTACGGTGTTCATGATGGCGGGCGCTTACACGCTGGCCAAGAACGGTCACGTCCGCGGCGACGTGCTGTACGGCTTTTTCCCGCCGCGCCTGCAGGCCGGGCTCGACCTCGCGTTGTACTTCCTGTTTTTCATCCCCGGCGTGGTGGCGCTTGTATGGGCAGGCTACACCTATGCGCAGGAGTCGTGGGCAATCAATGAAACATCGAACATCACCGCCAATGGCCCGCCGCTCTATCCGTTCAAGACGGTCATCCCGATCGCCGGCATTTTCCTGCTGGCGCAGGGGCTGGTTGAGATCGTGCGCTGCGTGATCTGCCTGCGCAACGGCGCATGGCCGAAACGCGAGGAGGACGTGGAAGAAGTCGATGTCGACAAGCTCAAGCAGATGGTCAATGTGACGGATCAGGATATTGCCCGGTCCGATGAATACATCGTGGCCAACAACAGGGGACAGAAATGAGGAAGGAAGTATGGTTTGGCTTGTCGATCATGGCGATGGTCGTGATCGGCCTGTTTGTCCTGATGCCGTCGCCATCGGAGATGACCAACGGGCATCTCGGCTTGCTGATGCTGGGCCTGATCGTCATCGCGATCATGCTCGGTTTTCCCACGGCGTTCACGCTGATGGGCATGGGCGTGCTGTTTACCTGGTTCGCGTACCGCAGCGTCAATCCCGATCTTGCCGTCGGCCAGACGCTGGACCTGATGGTGCAGCGTGCATACGCGGTGATGGCGAACGACGTGCTGATTTCGGTGCCGTTGTTCGTGTTCATGGGTTACCTGGTCGAGCGTGCCAACCTGATCGACAAGCTGTTCAGGAGCCTGCATCTGGCAATGGCAAGGCTGCCGGGTTCGCTTGCCGTGGCAACCATCGTGACCTGCGCGATCTTCGCCACGGCGACCGGCATTGTTGGCGCTGTCGTGACGCTCATGGGCCTGCTTGCGATGCCCGCCATGATCAAGGCCGGCTACAACGTCAAGCTGGCCGCCGGGTCGATTACCGCCGGTGGCTGCCTTGGTATCCTGATTCCGCCATCGGTGCTCCTGATCGTGTACGGCGCTACCGCTGGCGTATCGGTGGTCAAGTTGTATGCCGGTGCTTTCTTCCCCGGCATCATGCTGGCGCTTCTGTATGTCGCTTACGTGATCATCATTGCCAAGATCAAGCCGTCCTGGGCGCCGCCCCTGGCAGCGGAAGACCGGATGGTGCCGCTGCCGCGCTACACCCACGCGCTTGCCAAAACCGGTAACAGCAATGCGCTGACCGCGCTGGTCGGTGCCATCAAGGGCAAGCGCAACGCCGATGTCCCGATGAAGACGCTGCTGTCTCAGCTCTTCATCGTACTTCTGCCGGCACTGGCATTCGTACTTCTCATGGGTCTGGTCTATCAAGCGACGACCAGGGCTGCGCCGGAAGAGCCCACACTCACCGAGATGGGGATGGGCTTTGACAGCGGCACTTTGTCGTCCGACCAGGGCGGCCTGGCGGAGCCGCCGTCGGCAGGTGGCGGCGGTCTGGCTGAACCGCCGACTGAAGGTGCCGGAGGGCTGGCAGAGCCGTCAATGCAAGGGGGCGGCAGTCTGGCGGAGCCACCGGGAGCCGAAACAAGCAAAGCACCCGCCGATGCAGCCGCTCCCGCCGCCGGCTCGACGGCCGATGCGACTGCCAAGGCCGGAGATAGTGAAAGCAGAGGTCTACCCAAGAGCTTCTGGATCACCTTTGCCGTCGGCCTCGCCGCACTGGCATTGTTCTATGTCATGCTCAGCTTTGCCCGCCTCGAGATCTTCAAGATGCTGCTCGGGTCATTCTTCCCGCTCGCATTCCTGATCCTGGCGGTGCTCGGGGCCATTGTTTTCGGTTTGGCCACGCCGACCGAGGCGGCAGCGATGGGATCGTTCGGCGGCCTGATCCTCGCGGCGGCCTACCGCCGGCTCAATTTGTCGATGCTGAAGGAGTCGGTGTTCCTGACCGCCAAGACAAGCGCGATGGTGTGCTGGCTATTCGTCGGGTCGAGCATCTTCTCGGCGGCGTTCGCGCTGCTCGGAGGACAGGAAATCATCAATAACTGGGTGCTGTCGATGAACCTGACGACGCTGCAGTTCATGATCCTGTCGCAGATCATCATCTTCCTGCTGGGCTGGCCGCTGGAATGGACCGAGATTATCGTCATCTTCATGCCGATCTTCATTCCGCTGCTGGCGCATTTCAACGTCGATCCGCTGTTCTTCGGCCTGCTGGTGGCGCTCAATCTGCAGACCGCCTTCCTGTCGCCGCCGGTGGCGATGTCGGCGTTCTACCTGAAGGGCGTATCACCTCCGCATGTCACGCTGAACCAGATCTTCGCCGGCATGCTGCCGTTCATGGCGATCCAGGTATTGGCACTGGTCCTGCTGTACACCTTCCCGGCCATCGGTTTGTGGCTGCCGGAAGTCCTGTACAAGTAAGCAACATCCCTTTCCGCTTGACCGCAGACACCCGCGGTCAAGCGGATTCGGGGACCCGGTTCGATTCCCTTTCCGGCGGCAGCGGACAAAAATAGCCAAGCCCGATAAATAGCAGGCCCACCGCCAGGAACACACCCACCTTGGCCACCAGCGTGAACGCGGCAAGGTCCACCAGCAGCATTTTCCCCACCAATAAAGCCAGCGCGATGCCGCCGCCGACCCACATCGGCCGCAACCGGCGCCTCGATGCGACCACCACGACCGCGACGCCCGCCGCCGCCCATAGCAGCGATACCCAGGGCTGCATGGCCTTGGTCAGCGCCAGTTCCAGCGCCCCGTCATTCGTCAACCCGTAGCCGGCCCCGATTGCGCGCAGCAGTGAACCCGCCAGGGCGGCGCCGGCAAGCGCCCATACGACGTGCATCGGCAACTGTTTGCCTGCCTGCCGGCGGATCGTCCAGGCCAGCAATCCCAAAGCGCACCACTGCGATATCTCGGTAATCAGGGACAGCGGCGTGACTGCCACGCCGACGAAGATCAGGAGTGCCGCCACGACCGAAGCGAGCGCTGACTGTCCGTCAAAGTGCCTGCTGGCGGCCTCGGCGAGCGCGCTCCATGCCGACCAGAGCAGCATGCTGGCCGCGATCAGCGCATGATCCGAAAAGCCCATGAGGGAAAATCCGCGCGCCAGTTCGACCTGGCACAGCACCGGCACCGCGATTGCGGTCATGCGCAGCAAGCCGGGTCGCAGGCGCACCGGTGCATGTGTGTCCCGGCCGGTCAGCCACGCGACCAGGACGCTGCAGGCCAGCCAGGTGCCAAGCAGCAGCTCCCTTGCCGCCCATCCGGCGGCGGACAAGTCGTCCGGCGTGGAAAAGTACAGCGGCAGGCCGGCGGGCAGCAGCCACATGGCCCCGAGGCGGAGCCCGCTCCACTTCAACCGGTAACCGATCGCTTGCGCCGCCAATGCCCATCCGAGGAACCAGAGCAGGAGCAGGTCCGGCTCGTCGATATGCTCTTGCAGCAACGCCACCCCGAAGACGAGGGGCGCTGCCAGTGGATAGACCAATCCCCATGTCATGCGTTGTGCCACGAACCCGGCCCCCAGTGCGACGGCACCCGAAACGAACAGGGGCGTCGTGCCCATGTCGCCGGACTTCCAGCCCAACCACCCCGCGGCCACCGACAGGAACCAATACAACAGCGCACCGAGGTTCGCCCAGGGTTTTTTCGTCGCCTGGGCCAGAAGGATCAGTCCCATCGCCGCCGCCGCCAGCGCGATCGCACGGCTGGCGCCTTCCAGTCCGATCCCAATGGCGACCAATGCCAGCCCGGCTCCGATGGCCAGCAGCCAGCCTTTCCACGCGGCGTTTGTCCAGCGCATTTCGATCAAATAAGCGGCTGCCATTGCGCCCAGCAGCATCGCGCACCAGCCGGCGGACACATCAGCCTTGATGTTCAGGAAGCCCGTCATCACCAGCGGCGCACCGATCAGCACCGACACGGTCGCCGCCCGCTGCGATGCAGCCCATCCTGCGGCGTCACGCGCCCAGCGGCACGCCGCAGCACCATAGGCGGCCGTCATGCCGGCCAATGCAGCCGCCGACAACGTCGTTGAGCCCGGGTCGATATCGAGCGCCACGCCCAGCAGCAGAGAACTGCCGGCAAGTGCGGCACTGGCGAGTGAAGGTGCGCGCAGGCGCAGGCCGACGGCGATGCCTTGCAGGCCGACCCAGGCGGCGTACAGCGTCAGCGACGAGAACGTACCGTCGTCGGTGCCGGCGATTACCGGTGTCAGCAACGCCCCGGCAAGACCGATGAAGGCAAACAGGCTGCGCTCGGAACGCATGCTCCATGCCAGGGCGAGGGTCGACAATCCGCCCAGCCAGACGAAGGCCACTGATGCGGAAATCAAGCCGTATCCCTGGTAAGCCCACAGCGCGCACAGATATTCGAGCGCCAATGCGCCGCCCTGCAGATTCAGGCCGAGTACCGGTCGTGTGTTTCCCTGCCGCAGGCCGATGCCGAACATCGCCAGTCCGAGCAGGGCGACCAGCGCTACCCGGACAATCGGCGGGAGGATATTGTTGGCGGCGAGCAGGGAAAACAGGAAGCCGAACCCGATCAGCAGCATCAGCACACCGGCACTTGCGAACGGGTTTTTCCTTATCAGTCCGAATACGGATTCCGCCACGCGGGACAAGGGGCCGGGTTCCTGGGGCGGTATTGAAGCGCTTGCTGCGGATGCTGCCGGTGATAATCCCGGAGTGATTGATGCGATCGGTGCCGCCGATGCCGCCGATGCCACAACGGCGGGCGAGGGCAGGACTACCGGATCGGCGACCGGTACCGGCGGCGGTTCGGCAGCGACATCCGGCTTGGGGGGAATATTTTCCGCAACGGGTGCAGCATGGGAGGTCGCCGCCTGCTTCTCCAGCATTGCGATGCGCGACTCAAGGCGCTTTATTTTGCCTGTGAGGGATGCGAATCCAATGATGCCCGATATGATAAGGACGACTGTCAGCATGGCGTCTCCGGGAAGGGAAAGAGAGTGGCGCCCGCAAGTCTACCGCAGGCGCCGGTGCGCCCGCGGGAAAGACCGGTCCTAGTTCCTTGCCGTGCGCATGCCGCGCTTGGCCAATGTGACGATGGCGAGAATGATCGCGCCGGCGGCGATGCCCGCAAGCGCATTCAGCAGTGTCGGCACCAGTGCGCCGATCACGCTGCCGACGCCGGGTATGGCTCCGGTGTCCTGCGCGACGTGTTCGATGAACTCATGGGCAACAGAGATGCCATGTGTCAGGATGCCGCCGCCGACCATGAACATTGCCGCCGTGCCGAGTATCGACAGGCTCTTCATCAGGTAAGGCGCCGCCACCAGGATGCCCCTGCCGATCCGGCGCTGCAGCGACTGCAAGCCGCCAGCACCCTTCTTCATGGTCAGGTACAGTCCGCCATCGTCCAGTTTGACGATACCTGCCACCAGACCATAAACACCGACCGTCATGATGAGGCTGATTCCCGTCAGCACCGCGACCTGCTGGCCGAAGGTTGCCGTCGCCACCGTGCCGAGCGAGATGACGATGATCTCCGCCGACAGGATGAAGTCGGTGCGGACGGCACCCTTGATCTTGTCTTTTTCAAGCGTCAGCAGATCTTCCGTTGGCTGATTGAGCGCCTTGATCTCCGCCGCATGGTGGGCCTCATCCTCTTCCTTGCTGTGCAAGAACTTGTGTGCCAGCTTTTCGAAACCTTCGTAGCAGAGAAAGGCGCCGCCCAGCATCAGCAACGGCGTTACCGCCCAGGGAGCGAAGGCACTGATCGCCAGCGCCGCCGGCACCAGGATCAGCTTGTTCTTGATCGATCCCTTGGCCACCGCCCACACCACCGGCAGCTCCCTCTCGGCGCGCACGCCGGAGACCTGCTGGGCATTCAGCGCAAGGTCATCGCCGAGCACACCCGCAGTCTTCTTTGCCGCGACTTTCGTCATCACGGACACATCATCGAGAATGGTGGCAATGTCATCAAGCAGTGTCAGCAGGCTGGCTCCGGCCATATCGGTTTTCCTTAAGCAAAAGACGTAAAACGGATTGAAGAGAATGCGGCGATCGTTGGACCACGATGCATGGCCCAACGATCGCCGCGGGTGCTTGATTTACTTCACTTGTATCAATGGCGTCGCGCCGCCCTGCATCACGATCGTATGGGTGCCGGACTTGGCGAATGCTTGCTGTGCCTCAATGCGCTTGAGTTCGATCAAGCGGCTGTCGAGCGACTCGGCAATGATCTTGTTGGCCCGGGCTTCGCCTTCGGCTTCCACCCGCTTGCGCTCTGCCTCCTGTTTGGCAAGCTCGATCTCCTTTTGTTTCTGATCGATCTTGTTTTGTGTCTCGACATTGGCCTTGATCGAAGCTTCCAGGGCCGGATCGGTCACCAATGAGCGGATATTGACGTCCGTCACGCTGAAGGTTTCGGGATCAACGCGGTTCAGCTCCGCCTGCATGTATTGCTGCACGCGATTGGCAAGGTCGGTACGGCTGCGGTTCATGTCGAGCGCGTTGTATTCGCTGGCCGCCTTGTATGCCGCCTCCCGCGCCGAGCGGAATACGCGGCCGTGCGCGGCAATCCCGTCGCCGTTGCGGTCTTCGACCACGTCGCCGTTGTACTTCACGAACAGGTCGGCGATCTTGCCTGGGTTGATGCGGTAGTACACATCCACGTCGAAGTCGGCCATGGTCAGATGGTCCTTCGTCTTCGGTTTCATGTCGTTCAGCGCCATCGACATCTCCTTGGCCGTCATTTCATGCACTTTCTTGAACAAGGTGAAGTACAGCCCAGGTGTGAGCTCCTCCAGTTTCACCTGTCCCACGGTTTGTTCGACACCGACATTGCCAGTGTCGATGCGTGTACAGGCGGAAAGCGCCGCGACGGCGACGGCAGCAAGAAGAAGCTTCATACGATCCTTAGCGTGTTGTTGAACATCAGGTAGAAAAGGGCAGCGGCGACGACACCGGCAATCCCGGCGGCAATCACCAATTCCTTCAAACCGAAACGGATCGCCTGCCGCTCTTTTTGTCGAATGAAGACGGTCCGCCAGAGCAGCACGCTGACGAACAGCAGGGTGAAAAGCAGCATGAATGTGGTCACGGTTTCCTCTCGAGCGTCGCCGGGCGGTCGACAGGGCGTAGTGTGCCTTGCAAGATTGCAAAATGGCAAGCGCGAGCGACAAATCTGTTGCAGGACCCTGTAAGCCAGGCATTGACGGGATAACCGGAATCCGTGCGAGGCGAGCAAATAAAAAGCGCGGTCAGGTTGCCCTGCCGCGCTTCGATTTTATGTGTCTCCTCCATCCCCCATATCCATGGGAGAAGGTTTACCGCACCATCATGCTGCCAACCGCTTCTCCAACTCTGCCTTCGTTTCTTCCAGTGCCTTTGGCAAGTGATACTTCAGCTTCTCGAACAGCTCGGCGTGGAGCTGCAGTTCCGCTTCCCATGCCGCCTTGTCGATCGAGGTAATGCGATCGAACTGCTCCTGCGAGAAATCGATGCCGTCCCACTTCAGATCTTCATACCGTGGCGTCACGCCGAAGATGTGCTCGACGCCGCCGGCCTTGCCTTCGATCCGGTCGAGCATCCATTTCAGGACACGCATGTTGTCGCCGAATCCCGGCCAGACGAACTTGCCGTTCTCGTCGGTGCGGAACCAGTTCACGCAGTAGATCTTCGGCAGTTCCGCAGGCGAGGCGGCGATCTTCTTGCCCATATTGAGCCAATGCTGGAAGTAGTCGCTCATGTTGTAACCCATGAACGGCAGCATCGCGAACGGATCGCGGCGTACCACGCCTTGCTGTCCTGCAGCCGCAGCGGTAGTTTCGGAACCCATGGTCGCTGCCATGTAGACGCCTTCCACCCAGTTGCGGGCTTCGGTCACCAGCGGCACGGTGGTCGAGCGGCGGCCGCCGAAGATGAATGCCGAAATCGGCACGCCGGCCGGATTGTCCCAGGCCGGATCGATCACCGGATTCTGGGTTGCGGCAACGGTGAAGCGAGCATTGGGGTGGGCAGCCTTGGCGCCGGTCTGCTTGGCGATTTCCGGTGTCCAGTCCTTGCCCTGCCAGTCGATCAGATGCGCCGGCGGTTCCTTCGTCATGCCTTCCCACCATACGTCGCCGTCGTCGGTCAATGCGACGTTGGTGAAGATGGTGTTGGCCTGCAGCGACGCCATGCAGTTCGCGTTGGAGCTGCTGTTGGTGCCCGGCGCCACGCCGAAGTAGCCGGCTTCCGGATTGATCGCGTACAGGCGGCCATCGGCGCCCGGCTTGATCCATGCAATGTCGTCGCCGATGGTGGTGACTTTCCAGCCTTCGAACGACTTCGGCGGGATCAGCATTGCGAAATTGGTCTTGCCGCAGGCGGACGGGAAAGCGGCCGCGACGTAATACTTTTTCCCTTCCGGCGATTCGACGCCGAGGATCAGCATGTGCTCTGCCAGCCAGCCCTGGTCACGACCCATGGTGGACGCGATGCGCAGTGCGAAGCACTTCTTGCCCAGCAGCGCATTGCCGCCGTACCCTGAGCCGTAGGACCAGATCTCGCGTGTTTCGGGATAGTGGACGATGTACTTGGTCTTGTTGCATGGCCAGGCCACATCCTTCTGGCCCGGACGCAGCGGCGCGCCGACGGTGTGAACGCAGGGCACGAATTCACCGTCCTCGCCGAGCACTTCGTATACTGCCTTGCCCATGCGCGTCATGATGCGCATATTGACGGCGACGTACGGAGAGTCGGACAGTTCGATGCCGATGTGGGCGATCGGCGAACCGAGCGGACCCATCGAGAACGGTACGACGTACATCGTGCGGCCGCGCATGCAGCCGTCGAACAGGCCGTTGAGCGTGGTGCGCATTTCAGCGGGCGCCATCCAGTTGTTGGTCGGGCCTGCGTCTTCTTCCTTGGCGGAACAGATGAAAGTGCGGTCTTCGACACGGGCGACGTCGCTCGGATCGGAAATGGCGAGGTAGCTGTTCGGGCGTTTTGCCTCGTTCAGCTTCTTCATTGTGCCGGCGGCTACCATTTCGGCGCACAGACGGTCGTATTCCTGCTTCGATCCGTCGCACCAGTAGATATTGTCGGGCTTGGTGAGGGCGGCGATTTCCGCTACCCAATTGATGAGTTTTTGCTGCTTGACGTACGATGGGGCGGTGATGGTGGAAACACCACCCATGACTGGTTGATTCACGATAAAACCTCCAATGCCTAATAAAAAACCGGGTGTAGCGGCACGGCAGGATCGTCGTTTGGGGTTTCCAGGGCTGGTTCGGATCGATCTGCTAAGTCGATCCGCAGCGGAACGGCGGTCTGTCGGATAATGGAGCTCGCTAGAGCGGCACTCCAGTGGCCAGCTTTGGACTCCGCAGGGGTGGCGCGGAGGCTGGCGGCTAACAAGCTACGAAACATATGATTTTACACTTTTGCACTTTTTGTGACTAATTTTCTAAGCAAAATTACTTAGGAAACAATACGCTTATGAAGATCGCCATTCTTGACGACTATCAAGACCGCGTACGTCAACTGGAATGCTTTGCATTGCTTGCGCAACATGATGTCAAAGTATTCACCAATACGGCGCGCGGAGTTGGACAATTGGCAATCCGCCTGGCGAATTTCGACGCTCTTGTTTTGATACGCGAGCGGACCGCATTCCCTCGCATGCTGTTGCAGAAGTTGCCAAATCTGAAATTGATATCGCAGACAGGCAAGGTCAGCGGCCATATCGATGTCGATGCTGCAACATCACTTGGCATCGCCATCGCTGAAGGGACAGGTGATCCGACAGCGCCGGCAGAACTCACCTGGACGCTCATCATGGCAGCCTCGCGCCGCATTCTTCCGTACAGCGAACTATTGCGTGAAGGCCTCTGGCAGACCTCATCCATCACGCCGCAACATAATCAGCTCGGCAGGGTATTGAAAGGCAGGACGCTCGGCA
>NZ_DASZBA010000263.1:0-14951 GCF_035944575.1 Noviherbaspirillum sp. | reverse complement strand
TACAGGTCATACATGCGGTTGAGCGTACGCAGCAAGGTTGATTTGCCGCATCCCGACGGGCCGATGAAGGCCGTCACTTTTTTCTCATTGATGTTCAGATTAATGTTTTTCAGCCCCTGAAAACTGCCGTAGAAAAAATTCAGGCCGGATATCTCGAGGGTCGCTTTTTCAACCTGCGGGGAAGCAATAGTATTCATGGTTTAGCTCGGAATTTTTTGACTAAACAGAGTGCGCGAGAGGATATTCAAACCGAGCACGCTGAAGGTAATCAGCAGCGCTCCGCCCCAGGCGAGCGAACGCCAGTTGTCGTACGGGCTCATCGCGAATTGGTAGATCACGACCGGCAAGTTGGCGAGCGGCTTGTTCATGTCGGCGCTGAAGAATTGATTGTTGAGCGCGGTGAACAGCAGCGGCGCAGTTTCACCGGAAATGCGCGCCACGGCGAGCAGCACGCCTGTCACGACGCCGGCTTTCACCGCGCGCAGCCTGACCATCATTGCCACTTTCCAGCGCGGCGCGCCGAGTGAAAAGGCGGCTTCCCGCAGACTGCTCGGCACCAGTTTCAACATGTTGTCGGTGGTACGCACGACGACCGGTATCGCAATCAGCGAGATGGCGAAGGTACCGGCCCAGCCGGAGAAATGCTTAACGTTGGCAACATAAATCGCGTACACGAACAAGCCGATGACGATCGATGGCGCCGACAGCATGATGTCGGTGATGAAACGGGTGAACTGCGCCAGCCAGCTTTCCTCGCCATACTCGGCGAGATAGATTCCGGCAAGAATGCCGATCGGCGTGCTGACCAGGGTCGCGGCGCCAACCATCATCAGGCTGCCGACAATCGCATTCATCAGGCCGCCTCCCTCATTGCCCGGAGCCGGCGTGGTTTCGGTGAACATGCTGAGACTCAGCGCACCGAAACCCTTCGACAGCAGCGTGAAGAGGATCCACATCAGGAAAAACAGGCCGACCGCCATTGCGAAGAACGACAATGCGATGCCGACGCGGTGCTTCCAGAGGCGCTTGCGATACACGGGATTCATTACGGAGTTCATTATTTCGTCCCCTCGTTGCGGGACAAGCCCATCAACATGAGTTTTGCTGCCGACAATACCAAAAAGGTGATCAGGAAAAGAATCAGGCCAAGCGCGAACAGCGAAGATACATGCAGCGTCGATTCGGCTTCGGCGAATTCATTCGCCAATGTCGATGCAATACTGTTCCCCGGGGCGAAAAGCGACCACGACAGTTTGTGCGCATTGCCGATGACGAAGGTGACCGCCATGGTCTCACCAAAAGCACGTCCGAGACCCAGCATCACGCCGCCGACCACGCCATTGCGGGTATAAGGCAGGACAATCTTGCGCACCACTTCCCATTTCGTGCAGCCCAGCCCATAAGCCGATTCCTTCAGGACAGGCGGTACGATCTCGAAAACATCACGCATCACTGAAGCGATGAAGGGAATGATCATGACTGCAAGAATAATGCCGGCCGTCATGATGCCGATGCCCATCATCGGACCTTTGAACAGGTAGCCGACAAACGGCAACTGGCCAATCGTCTTGTTAAGAAGTGGTTGAATGTAGTCACCGAAGAGCGGCGCGAAGATAAACAATCCCCACATGCCGTAGATGATGCTCGGAACGCCGGCGAGCAGTTCCACTGCGGTACCGAGCGGACGCTTCAACCTGGCGGGGCAAATCTCGGTAAGGAAAAGCGCAATCCCGAAGCTGATCGGAAACGCGATAATCAATGCGATCAGGGAACTGGCCAGGGTGCCGACGATGGCGATCAATGCACCATACTGGTCATTCACCGGGTCCCATTCGATGGTGGAGATGAATGCGGGACCGAATTCCCTGAAGGCCGGCCATGCGCCGAGAATCAGCGAGATGATGATGCCTACCAGCACCAGCAGAACGCTGAGTGCGAAAGCAAGCGTAATTTTGTGAAAAAGGAAATCCTGGACCCGCTGCTTGCGCATGGTGGAAACCAATGCCTTGTGAGCCACCTCCGCCTCACGGACCTTGGCGTCCGAGTCAATGATGGGCGGGGAAATGGAAGAAATATTTGCACTCATAATTCAGGTTCCCAATAAAAACGCGCGGGCCGCGCTTCACGATAAGGCAGCGGCCCACGCCTTCAGACACAATCAGGCTCTACAGGCGATTACCAGACCGCCTTGCCGGATTCGTCCTTCAATTGCGCCTTCCATGCGTCCTGCACCAGCTTGATAACAGGTGCCGGCATTGCGACGTAATCCAACTCGGCCGCCATATTACCGCCGTTTTTGTAAGACCACTCGAAGAACTTCAGGACTTCCTTAGCTTTTGCAGAGTCGGCTTGCGTCTTGTGCATCAGGATGAAGGATGCGCCCGTCATCGGCCAGCTTGTCTTGCCTGGCTGATCGGTCAGCAGCACGCCCATGCCCGGCGTCTTCGCCCAGTCGGCGAAGGCCGCAGCCGCCTTGAACGAATCGTCATCCGGCTGAACAAACTGACCTTCGCGGTTCTGCATCTGCGTATGGCTCATCTTGTTACGTTTCGCATAGGCGTACTCGACGTAACCGATCGAATTCTTGATACGCTGCACGTTCGCGGCAACACCTTCGTTGCCCTTGCCGCCCACGCCGGTCGGCCATTTGACTGCAGTACCGACACCGATGGTCGATTTGAATTCCGGGTTCACCTTCGACAGGTAGTCCGCGAAAATGAACGTGGTGCCGGAACCATCCGAACGATGCACAACGGTGATCTCTTCGCCGGGCAGCTTGACGCCTTGGTTGAGTGCCGCGATTTCCGGCGCATTCCATTTCGTGATCTTGCCGAGGAAGATATCGCCAAGAACCTTGCCGTTCAGCTTCATTTGGCCGGGAGCAACCCCTTCGACGTTCACGATGGGCACGACGCCGCCCATGATGGCAGGGAATTGAATCAGGCCGCTGGACTCAAGTTCCTCTGGCTTCAAAGGCATGTCAGAGGCGCCGAAGTCGACCGTTTTCGCCTTGATCTGCTTGATGCCGCCACCGGAGCCGATGGACTGATAGTTCAGGCCGTTCCCGGTCGCTTTCTTGTACTCTTCCGCCCATTTTGCATAGATCGGATACGGGAAAGTCGCTCCGGCACCGGTGATATCGGCCGCGACAGCGGATGTGAATGTGAATGCGGCGCCCAATGCCAGGGCTGCCGATCCAAGAAATTTATTCAGTCGCATAATTGCTCCTAGGGTTTGTCAAATTGAGACAGCCCGAACTCTAACCAACATTTGTGACATGTATATGACAGGGGCGTAATTACGTGTCATAAATTGCCTGAGATATAAAATTCATGTCATCAAGTTGTCATATCGCCCCCCTACACTCCGGCTAGCTTGATCATCGGAAGCCGCTACGAATATGGATAAGAAGACGAAGTTACAGAAAAGCGCAGTCGACGATTTATTACAGGGACAGATTTACCTGAATCGGGAATTGTCCCAACTGGCGTTCAACCGCCGCGTTCTTGCCCAGGCGGAAGACCGGGATATTCCCTTATTGGAACGGCTTCGATACCTGTGCATCGTCAGCAGCAACCTGGACGAGTTTTTTGAAGTAAGAATCGCCAGCCTGCTCGCCCAGAACCGGATCGACGGCGACAAGTCGTTGCCGCCCGCCCTGACGGCGGCGCTGGAGCGGACCAGCGTGGAGTGTCACCAGATTGTTGAAAGGCAATATGCGGTTCTGAACGAGCATATCCTTCCGGAGCTTTCGTCAAAGGGGGTCCACCTTTTGCGCCACCAGGATCGCAACGAGGAACAGCGCGCCTGGGTCAAGGATTACTTCGATCGCGAAGTAAGGCCGCTGCTGACCCCGATCGGTCTCGACCCGGCGCACCCCTTCCCGCAGGTCGTCAACAAGAGCCTGAATTTCATCGTCGAGCTTTCCGGCAAAGATGCGTTCGGCCGCGGCACCGCCATTGCCATCATGAAAGCGCCGAGAGTCCTGCCGCGTGTCATCCGGCTGCCGGACGAATTGTCCAAAAAAGGGATTTCGTTCTGCCTGCTGTCCTCGATCATCCATGCGCACATCACCGATCTGTTTACCGGACGGGAAGTCATCGCCTACTCCCAGTTCCGCGTGACACGAAACAGCGATTTATGGGTAGATGAAGAAGAAGTGAAGAATTTGCGGCAAGCATTGCAAACTGAATTGCATAGCAGGCAGTTCGGCTTCGCGGTCCGGCTGGAGGTTGCCAGAAATTGTCCGCCGCATCTGGCCGCATTGCTGCTGGAACAGTTCTCCATCGATAAAAGCCGGCTCTTTGCCGTGGATGGGCCGGTCAACATGGTGCGCCTGCAGGAACTGATCGGCAGCGTCGGGCAGCCGGCGCTCCACTTTCCGGCTTTTTATCCTGGAATGCCACCGCTTCTCGCCGATACCAGCATGTTCGACCTGCTCAAAAAGCGCGACCTGCTGTTGCATCATCCCTTCCAATCCTTCCAGCCCGTCGTGGAATTCATCCGCAGCGCGGCCAGCGATCCCAGCGTGCTCGCGATCAAGCAAACCATCTATCGGACCGGCATGAATTCCGACCTGATGGAGTCGTTGATCGCTGCGGCACGGCGCGGCAAGGAAGTCACGGTGATCGTGGAACTGATGGCCCGCTTCGATGAAGAAGCGAATATCAATTGGGCGGAGCGCCTGGAACGGGTCGGCGCGCAGGTGGTGTACGGCGTCGTCGGCCTGAAGACCCATGCCAAGATGGCGCTGGTGCTGCGCCGTGAGAACAAGGAACTGCGTTACTACGCGCACCTGGGGACCGGCAATTATCATCCTACGACGACAAAGCACTACACCGATTTCGGGCTACTGACCGCGCATCCGAAATTGACTGCGGAGGTGAATGAGATATTCATCCACCTGACCAGTCTCACCAAGCCCAAGAAACTGCAGTACCTCTGGCTGGCGCCGTTTGCACTGCAGAAGGAAATCGTGCGCGCCATACGCAATGAAGCCGCGATTGCCAAATCCGGAAAGCCGGCGCGGATCATCGCGAAGATGAACGCGCTGCTCGACGAATCCGTCATCCGTGCGTTGTACGCGGCATCGGCGGACGGCGTCAAGATTGACCTGATCGTGCGTGGCGCCTGTGCATTGCGTCCCGGCGTGCCGGGACTTTCGGAGAACATCCGGGTTCGCTCGATCATTGGCCGCTTCCTGGAGCATAGCCGTATCTACTACTTCCGCAATAACCTTGCGCACGACGTGTATCTGGCGAGCGCGGACTGGATGAACCGCAACCTGTTCCGGAGGGTGGAAGTGGCGTTCCCGATTCTCGACACCACCTTGAAGAAGCAAGTCATTTCAGAGGGACTCCATCCCTATCTGAAGGACAATACCAGCGCCTGGGAACTCGGCTCCGACGGCGTGTATCACAGACGTAAGCCACGCGGCAAGCAAGTCCCCTTCAATGCCCAGCAATATCTGGCACAGACACTGGGGTCAACGGATGCACAAGAAGAAGATTGAGCGAGGAAGGAATATCAATGGACCTGATCTTATGGCGACATGCCGAAGCGGAACCCGGCTTTCCTGACGAGGCACGTGCGCTTACGTCGAAAGGACATAAGCAGGCATCAAAAACCGCCGGATGGCTGGACCGGCACCTGCCGAGCAACTGCCGGATCCTGGCCAGTCCCGCGGTGCGGACCGTGCAGACCGCCGAAGCGCTCGGACGCAAGTTCAAGACGCATCCCGCGTTGGCGCATGACGCCACAGCACAGGGCATTCTGCAAGCCGCCAACTGGCCGGATGCGCGCGAGACAGTGCTTGTGGTGGGACACCAGCCTACGCTCGGGCATTTGATTTCGCTGCTGATCATGGGTAAGGAGCAGGAGTGGATGCTGCGTAAAGGAAGTGTTTGCTGGATTGCGCAGAAGGTGACGGAGTCAGGAACGGTGAATTATTTGAAGGCGGTGATTGGGGCGGATTTGGCGGGGAAGTAAGGTTGGTTGTACGGTTTTCCGGTGATGCGACGTACCCGTCGCTCCGAAGAGACGAGCCGGGACTGGCTCATCCCTTCGAGAAACCAAACGTGGTCCATCACCAGCGAGCCGCGCTCAAGCAACTCCTCACAACATCCCCGACACCACGTGCAACAACAACCCAACCACTCCCCCGACCAACGTCCCATTAATCCGTATATATTGCAAATCCTTCCCCACATGCAGCTCCAGCTTGCGCGATATCGTCTCCGCATCCCATTTCCGGATCACCCGCGCCACCAGGTCTGCAATCATCTCTCTCCGCTTCACGATCGCATCAACAGCAAATTCCCGAATCCATCGATTCAGCTTCACCTGCACCGTATCATCTCGCAGCAACTCGGTGCCGAACGCCAGCAAGGCCTGCTCAAGCTTGACCGCCATTTGTGAATCCTCCGCCAACGCATCGGCTTCCAGCCGGGCCTTGAGGTCATGCCAGACCTGGACCGAATAATTGCGGAACAGCGGATGCCCAGCAATATCCATGACGACGGCATCGATCTTCTCGCCGTACTCCGGCGAGGTCTTGAGCTGTTCGATGAGTTCATCGGTGGATTTCTGGAAGCGCGCGCGCCATTCGCTGTCCTCTTCCTTCATTTCCGCCAGCGTACTTTCCAGTGCGTCGAGCAGGCGCTCGTACAGCTTTTGATCGATCGCCTTCGGCATCCAGCGCGGACTGCTTTCATGGATCTTCCAGCGAATATAGGGCTTGTTGTTTTCCAATGCACGGGCCGCCATGCCGAGCAGGTGATCAAACAATTTTTGATGATGCCGGTTGGCGGCCAGCATGGAGATGATTTCGGCCAGAATCGGCGCGAAGCGGGTGTTCTGCAGTGCGGAGGTGATGCGGTTTTGCATGAAATGGCGCACATCGTCATCCTCCACCACCTTCAGCAGAGCGGGGATGCTGCGCACGATCTGACGTGACACCGCCCTGCTGTTTTCGGGACGGGACAACCATGAAGCCACCATCCCCGAGAAGTCCAGCCGGTCGAGTTCCTCCCGGATGATTTCCGGCGTCATGAAATTATGTTCGAGGAAATCGGACAGGCTTTCGCCGATCCGGTCCTTGTTGCGCGGGATGATGGCGGTATGGGGAATCGGCAGGCCGAGCGGGGAACGGAAGAGCGCGGTGACGGCGAACCAGTCCGCGAGCGCCCCCACCATCGCGGCTTCCGCAAATGCGCTGACATAGGCCAGAAATGCATACTGCGGTTCATATATCCGGCAGATGACGAAAATGACCGCCATCAGCACCAGCAGGCCGGTCGCGAGCCGGCGTATTTTGATGAATTGCGCTGCTTGACGTTCTTCCAGCATCGACCGGTCTTATCCAGATGAAATAACCAGTTCGAGCATACACCGGGATGGTTGGTTCACCCTTGACAACAATCGGCGGAACTACTGGATTTTCCGAGCGGATAACCACAGGAGCATCAGCATTACCGCCGAGAAAATCCAGTAGTCCACCGGCGCAACCCACAGCCAATGCTTATGCCAGGGTATGGCCTCGGCATGAAACCGTGCAAGCCCGTATGCCGGATTGAGCATGAACCAGAGAAAGTCCTCCACGATCCAGAACAGCATGATGCAGGCCAGCACCAGGCATTCGGCCCGCCAGGACCAATGCCCGATGAAGAACAAAGGTAGATGAAAAAAGAGTGCGATGAACGGAAAGAGCCATGCGTGGTAACCGGTCATCGGCCGCCCGCCCCAAAAGATGTCGAGCAGCCAATGCTGTTCGATGCGCCATGTCGGCAGGTTCGCCGCCCAACCCGCGCCGCCCTCGATCTGGATTTCCGCATGAGCGAAGAAGTACGCAAGCATGACGACCCATGCCAGGATCAATCCGAGCCGGCGCCCGTGAATTTCAAACCGCATCGTATTGTCCGGCATCGGCGGCCATGACGGTTTCCAGCACATCCCGCGCCGCATCCGGGCGGCCGAGCGCCCTCGCCCGGCGCCGCATGTCAGCCAGTTTTTCGGGATGGCGCAACAGGTAACGAACCCGGTATTCCAGCGTGATCGGGTCGCAGGCCTTCAACGCCACGCCCTGCTCCAGCAGAAAATCCGCATTGCGCTCCTCCTGCCCCCGAATCGGATCATTGACGATCATCGGCAATCCGAGCGAAAGACATTCCGCACTGGTCAACCCGCCGGGTTTGGTGATGACCAGATCGGCGCATGCAAGCACGCGTTCGATACGGTCGGTATATCCGTACGGCAGCAGGCGGCCGGGATATCGTGTCGCCAACCTGCGCAACTTGCTTAATGCGCTCATGTTCCTGCCGGCCATGACGACCAGCTGGAAGTCTTCTTCGATGTCCAGGAGCCGCGCGGCGACCGCATCCAGACTACCGAGACCGGCACCTCCTCCCATGAGCACCAGGGTCGTGCGCTGCGGATCGAGTTCCAGTTCGCTCGCACAACAGCCGCGGTCATGCACCGCGCCGAATGCAGGCATGACCGGGATACCGGTCACATGGATGGCGTGCGGCGGTATGCCCCGCGCGCGCATGCGAAACGCCACTTCCTCGCTGGCAGCGAAGTAGCCGGCGATATGCGGCTGCACCCACATTCGGTGCAGATCGAAATCGGTCACCTGCACCCATACCGGACATGCATGCCGGTACGAGCCGGCCAAACGGGATAGCAGCTCGGCCGGGAGGAAATGCGTGCAGATGATGACGTCAGGCGCCAGCCCGGCGATCTCACGCAGCAGTGCACGGGTATTGAGCCGTTCGACGGCGCGCCGCAAGGTTTGCAGCATGCTGTCGGGCCGCGCATTATTGGTTGATTGATAAAGGCAGCCCCACAAGGCAGGAAGCCGATTCACCAGGGTGAGGTAAAAGCCGGTGTACAGCCTGCGAAACCCCGCAGGCACATATTGCATGACATCCAGATGCGTGACGTCCGCAGCGGGAAACCGGACGGCATGGGCCTTGATGGCTTCGGCCGCCCGCAGGTGGCCGAGGCCGGCGGATACGCTGAGGACCAGTATTCGTTTGCGGGAAACGGTTGAGTAGCCGGGATGCTGAATGGCAGGCGAGCGGGCCGCCGCGTGCAACGGCCTGACGAAGCGGCGAAGTTGGCCATGCAGACTATGCAATCTGCCGTCCCGCTTTCCATACGCCCATTACAACCGGAATGCCCGCCGCAATCCGGACGCGGATGAAATCGGCGCGCAGTTCGGGCGCGATCTCGCCCCGGTCGATCAGCCCGACCATGAGTGCCGGGTTGCGCGATACGGTGGCAATCGCATTCGGCAGGCTGAATCCTTCCTTGCGCAGCAGGAATGCGGCATGCAGCAGGCTTGCCGGTACGTAGTCGGAGGACAGCACGTCGAGCAGATCAGCTCGCGCCAGTTCCGCCGCCGACACGTTGCCGGAATGCGAGCCGCCACGCACCAGGTTCGGCGCACCCATGATGATGCCGAGCCCCCGCTCCCGTGCGGCGCGGGCGGCGGCCATGGTGGTCGGAAATTCGGAAATCGTGACGCCGTCGCCGACGCCCTCCTCCACGTGCGCCACCGTGGTGTCGTCATGCGTTGCGAGCGGCACCGGCACAGTACGCTGCATGCAGCGCGCCACCACGCCGGAGCGATTGGCGTCGGCATAGCGCTGCTGGCGATCCAGGAGGTTCACCAGCATCGAATCGACCTTCTCCTCGCTCCAGCCGCGCTTGCCCGTCACGTAGGTGCGGTAATGCGTCAGGTCGGTCCACTGGCGCTGTCCGGGGGTGTGGTCCATCAGGGATACCAGCTTCAGCCGTTCGTCGTGCAGGAACGGATCGAACATATCCAGCAGATTTTCTTCGGCCAGCTCCAGCCGTACATGCAGAAAATGATCCGCACGCAGGATGCCGGCCTTCGAGGCGTCTCGGAGTCCCTCGCTGCAGGCGGTCAGGGTGCGGACGCGGATGCTGTCGGCATCGATATCGCCGACCGACAATGCATCGAGGACGGTGGTGATGCCGGAAGCGGCGATCTGGGCGTCGTGGGCAATGATCGCCGGTAATACCGGCCAGTTCACCTTGGGCCTGGGCATCAAGTGTTTTTCCAGATTGTCGGTATGCACCTCCACCATGCCCGGCAACAAGTAGTCCCCATTCCAGTCGTCCGCGCCAGCAACGGTGCTTTGGCCGCCGGCCACTTCGGCGATCACGCCATTCCTGACGAACAGGGAACCGACGAATTCTTCATCGGCGGTGACGATACGAGCGTTGGCAATAACGGTCATGGCGTTCCTACCAGTGAGACGGGTTGAACCGGAGTAATCGAAAACAGGCGTGTGGCCAACGAGCGCCGTACGTACTCGTCGTGAAAAATGCCGACGATGGCAGCACCGCGTTCTCGGGCGGCATTGATCAGGCCGATGACGGTGTCGCGGTTGGCTTCGTCAAGTGAGGCGGTCGGCTCGTCCAGCAGCAGCACCGGATAGTCGGAAATCATCGTGCGGGCGATATTCACCCGTTGCTGTTCGCCACCGGAGAATGTAGCGGGCGGCACATGCCACAGGCGCGGCGGAACGCGCAGCCGCGACAGCCAGGATCTGGCTTCTTCCAGCGCGTCCCTGGCGTCCATGCCTTTCGCAATCAAGGGCTCCGCGACGAGATCAAGCGTCGGTACGCGTGGGATCACGCGCAGGAATTGGGTAACGAATCCGAGCGTCGAGCGACGCACCGCATGCACTTCATGTGGGCTGGCGGACGCGAGGTCGACCCAATGATCGCCATGGCGGATATTGATGCGGCCGCTGCTGGCGCGATAGTTGGCATACAGGCAGCGCAGCAGCGTGCTCTTGCCGGCACCGGAGGGCGCATGGATCACGACGCATTCGCCGGCATCGACCTGCATGTTCACACCTGACAGCACCGGCAGTTGCAGACTGCCCTGCAGATGCAGGATGAATTCCTTCGAGAGGTCGCTCACTTCGATGCGACTGTTCATGGTTGGCTCTTTCATAACACGGACGACACCAGCAGTTGCGTGTACGGATGCTGGGGATCATCCAGCACCTGGTCGGTCAGCCCTTCCTCCACGACCTGCCCTCTTCGCATCACCATCAAACGATGCGCGAGCAGGCGCGCCACGGCCAGATCGTGGGTAACAATCACCGCCGCGACCTGAAGCTGCGAGACCAGCTGGCGCAGCAGGTCGAGCAGGCGCGCCTGCACCGACACATCAAGGCTTGCGGTCGGCTCGTCCATGAATATCAGGCGCGGCTTGGTCACCAGGTTGCGGGCAATCTGCAAACGTTGCTGCATGCCGCCGGAGAAATCGCGCGGCAGGTCGTCGATGCGCGACGGGTCGATTTCGACCCTTGCCAGCCACTCGATTGCCTCGGCGCGGATGTTGCCGTAGTGCCGCGCGCCGACCGCCATCAGGCGCTCGCCGACGTTGGCTCCGGCCGAGACGTCGCTGCGCAGTCCGTCGCGTGCGCTCTGGTGAACGAATCCCCAGTCGGTGCGCGACAGCAGTTTGCGGCGGGCTTCGCTGATTGCGTAGATGTCGGCCTCGCCGTCATGCCTGGTTGAAAACAGTACCCTGCCGGCATCCGGGACGGACTGCCCGGCCAGGCATTTCAGCAGCGTCGTCTTGCCCGAACCGGACTCGCCGACAATGCCAAGCACCTCGCCCGGATAAAGCGTGAGATCGATCGCGTCGCAAGCGATGCGCGCTCCGAAACGCTTGAAGACGCCTTCGGCGCGCAGCAGCGCTTTACCCATCGTGTCGCTCATGCTGCCTCCGGTGTCGATGCCGCCTGCCGTCCACGGCAGTAGTCGGTGTCGCTGCATACATACATGCGCGCACCCTGATCATCCACAATGACTTCGTCAAGGAAGCTGTGGTCCGAACCGCACAGCGCACAGGTTTGCTCCCAGCGTTCGACCTCGAAGGGATGGTCGTCGAAATCCAGGCTCCTGACCGGGGTGTATGGCGGTACCGCGTAGATTCGTTTCTCGCGTCCGGCGCCAAACAGTTGCAATGCAGGGCTCATGTTCATTTTCGGATTATCGAATTTCGGGATAGGCGATGGCCGCATCAGGTAACGCCCGTTGACGACTACGGGATAGTCATATGACGTGGCGATCTTGCCCATCCGGGCGATGTCTTCGTACAACTTCACGCTCATCAATCCATAGTCGGCCATCGAATGCAACTTGCGGGTCTGCTCCTCGCTTGCCTCCAGCCAGCGCAGCGGCTCGGGGATCGGCACCTGGTAAACAATGGTCTGGCCGGCTTTCAGTGGTGTTTCAGGAATGCGATGCCGGGTCTGGATCAGGCTTGCTTCCGTCGTGCGCTCGGTAGTCGCCACGCCGGTCGTACGGCGAAAGAAACGGCGAATGTTTACTGCGTTGGTGGTGTCGTCGGATCCCTGGTCGATGACTTTCAGTACATCATCCCGACCGATCACGGCGGCGGTCACTTGAATGCCGCCCGTCCCCCAGCCATACGGCAAAGGCATTTCGCGCCCGCCAAACGGCACCTGGTAGCCGGGTATGGCAACTGCCTTCAGGATTGCACGCCGGATCATGCGCTTGGTCTGCTCGTCGAGATAGGCAAAGTTGTAGCCGCTATCCGGCGGCACGCTGGCGGTGACGGCTTGGTGCGTGAGGTGTGTCTGCATCATGCTGCTTTCGAAGCGCGTGGGGAAACGATCGTCTCGGGTTCCGGGGTACTGTCGGCGCCAGCCCCGGCGGCGGCCTGCTGCTCCGCGAACTGGCGACGCAGGGCACGAATCAATGTCAGCTCCGATTGGAAATCAACGTAGTGCGGCAGCTTGAGGTGCTGCACGAAGCCGGACGCTTCGACATTGTCGGAGTGATACAGGACGAACTCCGCCATCTGCGCCGGCGCAGTGATCTCCTCGTCCAGTTCCTGCGCCCGCAGCGCACGGTCGACCAGGCCCATGGCCATCGCCTTGCGCTCACCATGGCCGAAGCTCAAACCATAGCCGCGGGTAAAGCGGGCGGCTTCCTGATGGGAACCGGAGAACTGGTTCACCATCTGGCATTCGGTGAGCTCGATTTCGCCTATCTCGATCGGAAACCCGAGTTCTTCCGGCACCACCTCGACCGTCACCCTTCCATAGCGGATCTCGCCGGCAAAGGGATGGTTGCGTCCATAGCCGCGCTGGGTGGAGTAACCGAGCGCGAGGAGAAAGCCTTCGTCGCCGCGCGCCAGATTTTGCAGCCGCGCTTCGCGGCTGGCAGGGAAGGCAAGCGGTTCGCGGGTCAGGTCGGCAGGCGCCGGATCGCCGGGCGGCGGCGATTCGCTTTCGATCAGGCCTTCGGCATTCAGAAAATCGAGGACACGCGGCATCGGTTCCTCGTCCGCTTCCGCGGAAAGAGTTGCCGCCTGAGTGCCACCGTGCCGCGCACTTGCATCGGCCGCCAGCGAGAAGTCGAGCAGGCGCTGCGTGTAGTCGTATGTCGGCCCGAGGATCTGTCCTCCCGGCATATCCTTGAATGTCGCGGAAATGCGCCGCTCGATCATCATCCGGCCGGTATCGACAGGAAGGGTTGCCAGCAGGCGCGGCAGCGTGGTCCGGTAGGCGCGCAGCAGAAAGACCGCTTCGAGGAGATCCCCGGCCGATTGCTTGATTGCCAGTGCAGCAAGATCACGGTCGTACAGCGAGCCTTCGCTCATCACCCGCGCCACCGCCAGCGGCATTTGCTCACGGATCTGCGCTACGCTCAATTCCGGCAATGCGGTGTCGCCACGGCGCTTGCGCGCGAGGGCGGCATAGGATTGTTCAATAGCTTTTTCGCCGCCTTTGACCGCTACATACATGGCCGCTCCTTACGATTGAACACGGGTTGTGCGCGGCAGGCCGATGATTTCATCGCCGCAGCAGAAGATGACATCGACACCCAACGGGAACGCCGCATTGTTTTCGCGCCATTGCAGGTCGAAGTCGTCGGGCAAGCCGTCGACGGAAAGCGTTCGGGTGTTTTCGATGCCGGGACCGGACAGCGTGCGTGGAGGTCCGCCATCAAGACTGGGCAACTGGATGATCAGGGTGCATGAGCGGTCCGGGTACTCCATCGTTCCCTGCGTGAATCCGCTGAACATGAGCGGGGTCGGGACGGCAACGATCGCAAAGCTTGCCTGGGAACGGTCGCCGACCAGGGGCGAGCCGCAATGAAAACGCAGATAGGATGTGACCGCCGGCGTATTCGCCGACGCATCACGCCAGACAGGCGTTTCGAAATCCATCAAGGCAAGGCAGAGTGCGGTGGTGGCCGGATCGAGCGGTGCCGGCCCTTCAATCCGCACCGGCACGGTTTGCCGGAGGCCGGGTTCCGCCAGGGCATTCAGCACGCACCGGAAAGTCGCCTGCGATGCATGCACGCCATCGGTCCATGCCGCAAGCAACAGATCATCGGCCAGCGCACTCATGCATCTTCTCCTCTTACCATGGTCATGAAGTCGACCTTGGTTGCCTGGGCCCGGGCGGCAGCCTCGGACCGCCTTTCCGCAAGCAACGATTCGATCGGCTGCAGCACCGTCCGCCGCACCTGGTCCTGTGCATCGGATTGCATCAGCGCATCGAACACGGCCGCATATTCCGCATGCCGGACATCCCTGCCGGCAACATACGCAACACCCATCTGCCCGGAGTGCAACCGCAGTGCGCAACGCGTGACGGTCATTTCGCCCAGGTTGAATTGCGCGCCGGTGCCGCCGGTGCGGGCACGCACCATTGCCAGACCGATCTCCGGTTGACGCAGCCACTGGTATGTGGGCAACACGCCGTAAGCGGCAGCAATTTCGGCGAGCGTATCGCCCGGTGCTTTCGCGAGCAGCGAAATCCATTGCGCTCTTTCAGGCACGTGTTTGTTTGAGTGAGCTTGATTTTTCATGGCAGCGATTGGACCATAGGAAAATGAAATCCTGATGACATCCGCCGGTTCAACCC
>NZ_DASZBA010000262.1:0-24565 GCF_035944575.1 Noviherbaspirillum sp. | reverse complement strand
TTCCCTTGCCGGCTCGATCATTTCGGAACAAGCCGGTTCGGACGAAGACGCTCACGACTGTCCCCTGTTTGACGCTGCAACACTTGGAGCAAGCGTCCAATCACCGCCGTTCGCGCTTGTGCCCATGCCGGGCACACACGTTCTTGCGCTCTGGGCCGCTTTCATATCCTGGCAAGCTCCCTTCAGTTGCCATTTCTCTTCCCGCGCACCACCGCGCATCTGATCACCTCCATCCATTGATCCTGGGCTGACCGCCAAGTTACTGGCGGCGCCTTGTCATTCGTCCGTGTCTGACGAGGTCGCGGGTCATACCCGCGTGACACCCTCTTTGCGCGCTCCGTAAACGGCGTTCGCCAACGGCAGGGCTGCCGTGTCATGCACGCGTGTTCTGACGCCCGGATCAATGGACGTAGTAATCCCTGTCGGCTTCGCGGCAGGTCACACCTCATTAATCCTTGATAAGAAACGGAGTTTCATATGGCTATTGCCGCGACACGACTGACACCGATCGCAATTGCGATTGCGCTGTTGAGTGCAAATGCGACAGCACAGAACGCACAAGCAATCGGACAAAATAGCCCACAGGCGGCGGAAGTAAATTTGCCAGCGGTCGAAGTGGTGGGCAGACGTACGGGAGGCAGCTACCATGCCGAAGAGGCAAGCGGAACGAAAACCGAGTTGCCGCTAAGGGAAGTTCCGCAGTCGGTCCGCATCATGTCCAGGCAGACGATCGACGACCTTGGCGCGGTTCGGGTCGACGATGTCCTTGATTTTGTCGGCGGCATTTCGCGTCAGAATAACTTTGGCGGGCTGTGGGACAACATCGCCATTCGCGGGCTTTCCGGCGATATCAACAACGGCATGCCGCTGCTGCTCAACGGCTTTTCCGCAAACCGCGGTTTCAATGCCCCGCGGGATACGGCAAATATCGAACGCATCGAATTTCTGAAGGGACCGTCCGCGGCCTTGTATGGGACGAGCGAACCGGGAGGCACGGTCAACATCGTTACCAAGCGGCCACTATGGAAGCCGGCCCATTCGCTTGAAACTTATGCCGGCAGCCACGATTTTTACCGCGTAGCGGCCGACTCCACCGGCCCGATATCGGAAACCCTCGCGTATCGACTCAATGCCGCAGTGGAAGACCGTAACAGCTTCAGGGACCACGTCGAGTCCAAGCGGTATTTCATCGCGCCGGCGCTCGCCTGGAAGGCCTCACGGAACACAAGAATCGACTATTCCGGCGAGTTTCTGCGCCACGAAGCGCCGCTGGATCGCGGAATTGCCGCTGTCGACAATCAGCTCGGCGCTATTCCGCGTGAACGTTTTCTCGGGGAACCCGCTGACGGTAACGTGAAGGTGAACAACCAAACCCATCAGCTCGTCGCGGAACATCTGTTCAATGAGATCTGGTCAGCCAAGCTGGGCCTTTCATACAAGAAGAATTCCCTCGAAGGCTTTTCCACCGAACCTCAGCCGACCCTGCAAACGGGCCAGAGCACACTGCGCCGGCAACGCCGGTATCGTGATTACGCCTCCGACGACACGACCTTGCAGGCCGAGGCGGTCGGACGTTTCAAATCAGGCGGCATCTCTCATGAGGTTCTGATCGGCTCCGAAATGTATTGGCTCGACGCCAATCAATTGATGCTGCGTACGGACCCGACTGCAACGCCCTATGCGATCGATGTGCTGAATCCGGTCTATGGTCAGCCGCAGCCTGTTCCGGGACCCAATACCAACACAAGCGAAGACCAGAAAGGTATCGCGTTGTATCTGCAAGATACCTTAAGCCTGGGAGAAAGGTGGCGTCTGCTTGGCGGGGTCCGGTTCGACCGGGTGGAGCAGTCACTATTCAATCGAATCACGGGTAGACGTACGGAGCAAAACCCGACTGCCACCTCGCCGAGAATCGGCGTCAGCTACTTACCAGACACCCAATGGACGCTCTTTGCAAACCTGGGCAAGTCCTTCCGTCCCAATAACGGCGCCAGCGCGGCAGGCGCATCGTTTTCGCCCGAACAGGGCCGTGCATTTGAAATCGGCGCAAAGTGGGAAAACACGGAAAAAACGCTCGGGGCAACTGTCGCGCTGTACAACATCAAAAAGAAAAATGTCTTGACCTCAGATCCGGCGAACACGGGCTTTTCGATCACCGCAGGCGAGTTGCGCAGCCGCGGCATGGACGCCGACCTGACCGGGCAGATCACGCAAAACTGGCGCATCAATGCGAGTCTTTCCTATATCGACGCCACGGTCCTGCGCGATAACACCCTGGAGGTCGGCGGCCGGCTGCTGAATATTCCCAGAATCAACGGCAGCCTGCTATTGATGCATGAATGGACCAATGAGACCAGCCAGCAGTTCGGCCTGGGCGGTGGATTCACCTATAGCGGCAAACGCCTGGGTGAGGCCCGCACGAGACTGCAGGCTGCACTCGGAACGCCCTCATTCGACCTGCCGGCCTACACCGTCGCAAAAATCGCCGCTTACTGGCGTTACAGCCCGACGCTCCGATTTTCCCTGGATATCGACAATGTCTTTGACAAGACCTACTACAACAATTCCTTCCAACGCACATGGGTCACGCCCGGCGCTCCCCGCACCATCACGCTGGGCATGCAGGCCAAGTTCTAAACCCGTCCCGACAGTGACAAGGTAAATACAGAAAAGGTTGATATGAACGATGTCAATACAATGGCCATCGAGGCCAATCAGCTGGAGGTCCGTTACAAGGGCACGGCGGTTTTGCGCGGCCTGACCCTCCAGGTACGCCGTGGGGAAGTTTACGCCCTTCTTGGCGGAAACGGCGCCGGCAAGTCGACGACCCTGAGCGCCTTTCTCGGCTTCGTCGAATGCAGCAAGGGGACGGTGCAGGTATGCGGACTCGATCCTGCACGCAATCCGGTTGCCGTGCGGGCCCAGGTGGCCTACGTTCCGGAAAACGTTGCGCTCTACGAGCATCTGACCGCGCGCGAGAACATGCAGTATTTTCTTCGATTGGCCGGCGCCGGTGCGGATGCACAAAGGATTGAAACAGCGCTGACCTCCGTGCGATTGGATTCCACGGCATGGGACCGGAAACTGGGTGGATTTTCAAAAGGCATGCGGCAGAAGGTGGCCATTGCTCTCGCACTGGCGCGCTCGGTGCCGGTCCTGCTGCTGGACGAGCCGACGACCGGTCTCGACCCGCAGGCAACCAGCGACTTCAACCAGCTTCTCAAAACACTCAAGGAGAAACATGTCGCCATATTCATGGTCACCCATGATTTGCTGGGCGCGGCGGAAGTGGCCGACCGCATCGGCTTCCTTGACCGCGGTATCATCATTGAAGAATTCACCGCCGCCGGCACCGAGCGCTTCGATATACGGATGCTGTACGAGCACTACGCCGCGGGAAGGACTGCAGCATGAAGTCCGCATTCTTGTCCACGGTATCGTGGATCGCTTATGAAGAACTGCGCCACATATGGCGCAAGCGCGTGGCCGTTACGGGAGTCTTGCTGCTGGTTGTGCTGACGCTTGCGGCGACCGTGGTCAGCATGCAGCACAAGCAGGCGATCGAGGCGGAACGAGTCAAGTTCCAGTCGGTTGCGGACGAGCACTGGAATGCGCAGCCCGACAGGCACCCTCACCGGGTTGTCCATTACGGGCACTTCGTGTTTCGTCCCCTGGAGCCGCTCTCCTTCTTCGACTTTGGCGTCGATCCTTTCACCGGCCGGGCCATTTACCTGGAGGGGCACCGGCAAAACTCGGCCAACTTCAGCGATGCGCGCCAGTGCTCCCTGCTGTTGCGCTTTGGCCAGCTGACCCCGGCTTTCGTCTTGCAGACGCTGGTTCCCCTGCTGATTGTTTTCCTCGCCTTCGGAAGCGTCGCGCGTGAACGGGAAAATGGCCAGATCCGGTTGGTGCTATGCCAGGGAGTCGCGGGCGTGCCGCTCCTGGCCGGAAAGATCGTCGGTCATTCGATGGCGGCATTGCTGCTGTCCGCTCCCGCGCTGATCGTCCTGGCCGTGATCGGCATGGTCACCGACGGCGCGGGAGTTACGTCGCTGATGATCATCCTGGGCTACTCGCTTTACCTCTTCATCTGGGTCATCGGCTCGGTGTTGATTTCGGCCGTCGTTCCCCGGGCCCGGGATGCGCTGCTCCTTCTGGTCGGAATCTGGATGGCCACGGTCATTCTGCTGCCCAGGGTGCTTCCCGGCATCGCCGCGGAAAAAGCCGTATTGCCGACACGAATCGAAACCGACGTCGCCATCCAGACTGCACTCGGCCAAATCGGTGACAGCCACAATCCGAACGATCCTTACTTCTCGGATTTCCGCAAGCAGGTGCTCGCCAGATACGGCGTGTCACGTGTCGAAGACCTTCCCGTCAACTACGGCGGCTTGCTGCTGGCGGAAGGAGAGCGCCTGACCAGCGAACTGTTCGATGAGTACATGCAGGCGGATTTCCAAACGCAGGACCGGCAGAGCGCATTCATCAACCGGTTCGGCATTGTCAGTCCGGTTATTGCCCTGCAGCGCATGTCGATGGCATTGGCCGGTACGAGCCGCGAACATCATGAGCACTTCCTGGTCGAGGCGGAGAAGTACCGTTTTGCATTGATCCAGGCACTCAATGACCTGCATGCCACCGAAGTGCGGTATGAAAACGACCGCGCGCAGCGTGTCGGCAAACATCACTGGCAGGATCTTCCCAGGTTCAACTACATCCCGCCGGACCGGCAGCAAACGATCAGCGAGCATGCGATACCCGGCTTGGCCATTCTGCTGCTATGGCTCGGCGTATTGACTACCGCCGTCCTCTGGATCGGAAAACGTATTGAAAGGCTGCTGAAATGAGCACCACGAACCTCGAACTGAAGTTGCTTCTTCAGTCGCGCCTGGCAACCGGCGCGCTGGCTTTATTGCTGCTGGTCACCCTGCTCGCAATCTGGAGCGGGCAACGTTCGGTAAGCATGCAAAACGCGGCGCTGGAACGTTTTACCGCCGCCCACCGGGAGGATGTCGCGCGGGTTGCGGCGAAATACAAGGACGGCGGCGAGGCCGGCTATGCCGCGTACTACACCAATCACCTCACCTGGGATGCCCCTGCTCCGCTGGCATTTGCGGCCGCAGGCCAGCGCGATCTGCAACCATTCGCATTGCGCATCAGGCTGCTGGGCCTGCACTCGCAGCTCTATGAATCCGAGACGATCAACCCGGAGCTGGCATTGCCGGGACGTTTCGATTTTGCATTTGTCCTGATTTATCTCGTTCCGCTAATCGTCATCGCACTCCTGCACGACCTGGTCACCAGCGAACGGGAATCCGGGCGGCTAAGGTTGGTGAGTTCACTGCCGGTATCGCAAACCGGATTCTGGCTGAAACGCACGTTACTCCGGTATCTGCTCGTCTATGCAGTCGTTGCAATTCCATTCGGCGTTGCTGCATTGCTCTCGAACGCCAAAGCGCCGGAGATCCTCGGTGCGCTCGTGATTGCATCCGTATATATCGGCTTCTGGTTCTGCCTGAGCCTGCTGATTGCCGGCATTGCGCGATCGTCGGCGGCAAGTGCGGCGGCATTACTGGGATGTTTCGTCGTCCTTACCCTCGTCCTGCCGACCGCATTGAATGCGCTGATTACGCGCACCGTGCCGGTTGCCAAGGGCGTCGAGCTCATGTTGGCACAGCGCCAGGAAGTGCACCAGGGTTGGGATTTGCCCAAGCCTGTTACGTTTGAAAAGTTCTTCAGGACGCATCCGGAGTGGCGTGACACGCCGCCGGTCAATGTCCGGTTTCACTGGAAATGGTATTACGCGATGCATCAAGCCGGAGACGATGCGGTAGCGCCCCTGGTATCGGCGTACCGCCGCAGCCTGGCAAAGCGTGACGACGCGACGCGACTGGCCGGCTGGTTCCTGCCGTCGGTCGGCATACAGGTGCTGCTGCACCGCCTGGCCAATACAGACTTGCAGGGCCAGCTGACCTACCAGGACCGGATTGCGCAATTTCACAAGGAACTCCGGCAGTACTACTATCCGTTCGTGTTTCATGAACGCAAGTTCGGGCCTGCCGAGTTTGAGAAGCTTCCGAAGTTTCAGGCCCCGGCACCGGCGGGTGAATTGAGGTTGGAGATACTTGGCATGACAACGCTGCTGACAATTATCGTGTTTGCAGCCGCGGTTCGATCGTTGAGGCGAATTGCGACCTAGATGCAGCGAGCCGGCCAGTCCGGGAACGGATCGCCTGAGCGCACGCCCGGAATTACTTATGTCGGAAGGCCTGCCGCTGCAGGAAGCGGCAGGCATGTCCCGACCTCAATGCACATTACACGTCTCAAA
This sequence comes from Noviherbaspirillum sp., assembly GCF_035944575.1. Classification (GTDB taxonomy): domain Bacteria; phylum Pseudomonadota; class Gammaproteobacteria; order Burkholderiales; family Burkholderiaceae_D; genus Noviherbaspirillum. The sequence continues at coordinate 18,237 of NZ_DASZBA010000262.1, read as the reverse complement.
TTGGCCGACGTTGGCATGTCTTGACTTCCACAACCTGAGCAGGTTATCCGTGACACCGTTCGCACTCAACCACGGCGATGTCCCGGATGGCTGCCGCAACAATCCGGAAGAAACTCGTTAGCCGCACGCCCTGATTCTCCGTGAAGCCCTCACGGACCGGCTTCACGGTTTCGCACGGATGGGGATCCGGCAGTGTGCACGGAATCGAAAGGGAGCCTGCCGAAAGCCGGAGGCGATCAAAGAATGCGCGGGGGGTCATCCGACATCATGTCCTCCCGCGCGGCAGGGGAAAACCTGGTGGTTTTGCTTACTTGATAAGCGACATGGTGTCGGTGTTTTGTTGTGTCTCGGCGCTTCAGCGCAATATGGCAACTGCCTCAAGCGCTTCGCGCTGGTGGCCTTGTTCCTCGGTGATTCCCGGCGTCATGTATGGCCTCCATGCCGCTTCCTGTCTGCAGCTATTGGCGGATACCTGCCCTTCACCAATGACCATGGTTACCCATGTGCCGCCAGCGGCTCAATCCTCTTATCATGGGTTCGCTTGCACATCCCTGCGTTGAATCCATTGAAAACCTTCGTGCTTGCTGATGGCCGCGATTTCGATCGGCCCGCCGACGGTTTTGGCACGAGACACGGAATATTTGACGAAGCCTATCGTGGTTTCGACCAGGTAGCGGGCCAGATCGATGGCATCTTGCATCGGCATGGCTTCGACGAACATCAGTTCATACAGATTCGGGACAAGTTCTTCCCGCAATTCCGCGGCTTGTTGTTCGGAAAGTCCATGCTTGACCGCAAACTCATTAAAACGGGTTCCTAGCCCGAAGACCAGTCGGTCCAGCGCTTCATATTCGCCATCCCAGCGCAGTCCAAATTGTTGCTCGCTTTGTATGCAGAATGGTGGCGGACACGTTTCCCCCATTAGATTGACCTCCCATATTTCTGCTAACGGGCGTCCGGCGGAGTAGCCGCAAAGGCGCAACTTGGTCCAGGTCGTCGCGCCATGGGCCATGGATTTTTCTTCAAACAGAAATTGGCGCAGTCGCTCTGCGATACCCTGCACAGTGTAGTTGTCCATCGCGAGCGTCCAGTCCGCGTGGGTAATTTCCTTCCCGCTCAGCCTCCGGCGCAGGTCTTTGAGCAACGTGGCGATCGATTCACTGCCAATACCCCCTGCTCCGGTTACCATCACCCCAACGGGCAATCCTTCGCGGAGGTTCATGATTTTTCGGGAGGTGTAATAGGTCATGCCACTGGCGAACGAACTGGCACTATCAGCCGCCATCACAACGCCGTCGTTGATCTTGACGGATACTATAACGGTCACTGCAGTTCCCTTTTGGAAAGAGCAATTTTCTGGAAAAACCGGTTACCCGGCTTGATGAAATGACTCATCGCTATTTGCCCTCCTGGTTCTCGGATGATCGCCTCATGATTGTGTCGACATCCGATTTACCCTTGAATTGAGTGTGCCCATCCTTGTATAGCGCGCTGCCTATGCGCACCAATGCCTCGAAGTTTTCCTTGGATAACCTGCCCCGCGAATCAGCCAGCAACTGAGCCAGTTCCAGAATCACTTCATTACGCCCAGGCAATTCAGTCTCCACGTCGCTGGCGAGTTGTCGAAACGTGGCAAGTACTTCTTCCTGCGTCATGGTGTCTCCTTGTGGTTCGTCGAGTGTACAACAGTGGCGAAATGCCGCATCACCAAGCCATGAACGGTCGATGGAAAACTGAACGCACCGTGATCGAACTTATTGCCAGGCATGGCTGATCACCATCAGTCGTGTACTTGGCGCTACCTTGCGCCTTATGTTGGGTCGGGTGTGAGCAGTGCACTTAATTTTTGCCTGTTCGAAGGCACTGTTTCCTGTAGTTTTGCGCACTGCCTGATCGTCTATGTGGGCTAACAGCTGGTATTGCGTTGGAAGGCAAGGACTCAAATTCAACAATCTTTTTGCAGAGCAGGCCGAAGCCGGGGACAAATCATCTCTGAGCTGCTGCTAGAGCGGGCTTGATGCAGTTGGAGGGAAAATCGCCTGAACATCCATGAAGCTTCTTTACATCGGTCATTTGCACATGGTCCGGCGTTCATTCTGTCGATGCTGCCGCTGCGCGTTTTACCATGATACGTAGTGCCCCATCCAGATCTCGGAAGCTGCGCTCTATCTGTTCAACGGAAAATGGCTTACCGACAAATACATCGATTGTGGAGCCGGCAAGTTCGGAAGGTTGATCAGAAAAATTTCCGACGCCAACCACGAATAGCATTGGCTGCTTTGCTTTGGCAGCTAAAGCAAATGAAACGCTGATTACGTCACTATCATCAATAGAAACAATAAGCGCATCGAATGCAACTGTGTCGAGCAACTTAAGGCCTGCTGCATAATCATCAAGTGCAATCGCTACATGTTGACACGCCCTCAACATGTCGGCGATGGTGTCGGCCAGAGCGGGATATGGGTCTACCACAAGAACTGTCAGCATAAATTTTCCTATCACGTTGAAGGGCTGGAAAATAGTGGCCGAACCAGTTTTCAGATGTCCAATACTACTCGCTATATTGGAGCAAGCAACATACTTATTAAAATTATGCAAATCGCCAAATAACTGCAATGAAGAATGGCTTTCGCGATAATGAACCGGTATTTACACGTCCATGCGACTGAACTGGCGAGGACTGCTTAAAAGGTTTGTATAAATCAGAATATGGGCGCAGGATGTACGGCAACACGAGTGCGTGGGTATTCTCCATGTTGAAGTGCGTCTGCACGCCATCCGGCCATGTATCCAGTATCAATTGCTCCATCAGCCATTGCTGGACATTTGGAACCTATTCGATCAAAGCAGAGAACAGATATATCGCACGCGAGGCGTTCGAGGTCCTTATTGGAATCGATAACCATATGTACCGATACGGCACTCTTTTACTGAAGTCGGGAGAGCGGGTCAACTGGTGCAATTTGTCACCCTATTCCAGGTGTATTGTGTGATCAGCCCGGCCAGATGACGCGCAAATGCGATCTGCTTTGGCAGCACCTTTATCCGGTCCTTCAATCGGATCCAGAAAGACAACTACAGAACGCACCACACATACACGGGGAATGGTCGCGATCAATTTTGTTGTCTATAACAGCACACCTTCATCGAAAAAATTTGATTGCACTTTAAGCCCCCCCTAAGTCTGACGGTCTACGCTGTATTGTGAGCACCGGTGGCGAGCCGAGGCTCATTCCTCTGAGGCACTTCTCCCGCTATCTGCAAATGTCGCGGGATTTTTTTGTGTCATTTCTTTGGCGACTTGGACGGTTGTCAACCTTCCCTATCGTCTGCCTCTGACCCATAACGCCCATCATGCCGGTGGATTGTCAGGGTATTCAGTTATACCTCCCATCATCTCGCAGCACTTTCTTGTCGCCGATGCTTGCTATCGCTTTCGTCGGTGATCCGACCGTGCCGACTGATGCGCCAATGTCGGTAGAGACAGGCAGCAATCGCCCGTAGCGTCACTCTACCAAACCGCTTTGCCGGAACTGTCCTTGAGCTCCGTTTTCCACACCTGCTGCACCTGGTCAACCAGCGCCGGCGGCAGCGCAACATAGCTCAGCCTGGCAGCCGTTGCATTGCCGTTCTTGTACGCCCAGTCGAAAAATTTCAGCACTTCCAATCCTCTTGCCGGATCAGCCTGCACCTTGTGCATCAAGATGAAGGATGTCCCGGTTATCGGCCAGCTATCCCTGCCGGGTTGATCCGTCAGGACGACGCCAAAACCCGGGGTCTGCGTCCAGTTCGCATTGGAGGCTGCGGCTTTCACCGATTCATCACCCGGATGCACGAACTGGCCATCCCGATTCCGCAACTGCATGTGACTCATCTTGAGTTGCTTGACGTAGTTATATTCGAGATAGCCGATGGAATTGGAAATGCGCTGAACGTAAGCCGCAACGCCTTCATTGCCCTTGCCGCCGATACCCACAGGCCATTTGACCGCGGTGCTGGCGCCTACCTGCGACTTGAATGCCGGGCTTACCTTCGCCAGGTAATCGGTGAATAGAAACGTGGTGCCGGAACCGTCCGAGCGGCGCACGACCACGATGTCTTGCGCAGGAAGCTTCAGGGTCGGGTTAAGGGCGGCAATCTCCGGCGCATTCCACCTGGTAATTTTTCCGAGATATATATCCGCCAGTACCGGACCCGACATCATCAGTTCACCCGGACCGATGCCCTTGATATTCACCACCGGCGTGACCGCTCCCATGATGGCGGGAAATTGCACCAATCCATGCTTCTCCAATTCCTCCGCTTTCAGCGGCTTGTCGGAGGCGCCGAAATCCACGGTATTGGACTTGATTTGCTTGATGCCCGCACCGGAACCTATCGATTGATAGTTCAGGCCGGTGCCGGTGAGGATTCGATAGTCCTGTGCCCAACGGGCATAGATGGGATACGGAAATGTGGCACCTGCTCCCGTTATTTCAGCAGCAAAGAGCGGCAGACAAGGCATCGCCGTTACCGCCATTGTCGCAAAGGCCAGGATGAAAGGTTTCAGCCGCATCGTTCTAGATCCCCGTTCAAAAAGGGGTCAATTTTAACCTTAGCGTCGCAGGGTAACAGGATGCCGCGCCTATCTTGTCATGCAAAGCTCTTCGTACTCATGTAGTTGAAATGCGGCAGAAAATCATGCCATGAGGATTCTTCCCCGGTAGCGTGGTTGCGGTCGTTGATTCAATGGCTTGTTTTTGAACATTTCACTTTCCGGGATAACACTTCCGTATCGTTTTGAAGAACTAGGCACCGGGCATTTGCTCTATAACGAATGAATCCGCTGATCCCCGCTGCATGAGGCGTCTTTCGGCTCGTTTTTCAATAACAGGGCGGCGAAAAAATGGGTGATAAACCGGAATCCTTACCTGACGAGTTTCGCTATGCCATTGGCAATTGCGCTACGGTAATCGAACGCATTACGGCTCTCGAAGCCGAACGAGCACAGTTGCGCAACATGTTCGAGCAGGCACCCGGTTTCGTCGCCATCCTGAGAGGTCCATCGCTCGTCTACGAGATCGTCAATCAAGCTTATTACCAAGTTGTCGGACACCGTCCCCTGATCGGCAGGCCCGTCCGGGAAGCATTACCGGAGCTGGAGGAACAAGGCTATATTGCCTTGCTCAATCAAATCTTCGTTACAGGCGAACCATTCGTCGGGCGCGAATTGCCTGTCCGCTTCCAGCAGACGCCAAATGGTCCGATGACGGATATATGGATCGATCTGCTTTACCAACCACTATTTGGATCGGACGGGAAAGTATCAGGCATCTTTGTCCAGGGTCACGACGTGACCGAGCAGAAGCGCGCCAAGGAGGCGTTGAAGGAAAGCATCGAACGCTACCAGTTCGCGCTGGAAGGTGCGCGGGATGGGATCTGGGATTGGGATACCCGCAACCATGCCGTCACCTATTGCCCGCGCTGGAAGCGCATTCTTGGTTTCACGGACCAGGAATTCCCGGATGATTACAAGGCGTGGCTTGAGCGAATTCACCCTGAAGACACGAACACCGTCGTAGATCGCGTGATGCAGGCGTTAAAAGAGGGCTCGGCCCTGGATATCGAATATCGCCTGCGTTGCAAGGATGAGGCTTATAAATGGGTTCTTTCGCGCGGAACGGTGGTGTCGCGCGATGCGAGCGGGCGTCCCGTTCGCTTCACGGGCACAATGTCCGACATCTCGGAGAAGAAAGCCTCGGAAGAGCTGGTCTGGCGCCACGCCAGCTTTGATTCCCTGACGGGATTGCCCAACCGGCGCCTGTTCCGGGATCGCCTCGAACAGGAACTCCGCAGAGCCCACCGGTCCGGTATCGAGGTGGCTTTGCTCTTCATCGATCTCGACCACTTCAAGGAAGTCAATGACCTGCTCGGACATGATGCGGGCGACCAATTGTTATCCCAGGTAGCGGGAAGACTAAGAAGTTGCGTACGTGACACCGATACCGTTGCGCGCCTGGGCGGAGACGAATTCACGGTCATCCTGACCGATCTGCACGATCACCCGCATATCGAGCATTTGGCGCAGAAAATCATTCAGGCTCTGGGCAAGCCCTTCCAGCTCAAGAACGAGATTGCCCATATTTCCGCCAGCGTCGGCATCACGCTCTACCCTACAGACGCGACTTCCTCGGAGGAACTGATACGAAACGCCGATCAGGCGATGTATGCAGCCAAGGAAGGCGGGCGCAATCACTTTCGATTCTTTACGAAAGCAATGCAAAAGGAAGTACAGCATCGGGCGCGACTCATCCGTGACCTGAGAAAAGCACTGGCAAGCAATCAGCTGGAAGTTCACTTTCAACCAATCGTCAATCTCCGATCGCAGGAGATCTGCAAAGCAGAGGCGCTGTTGAGGTGGAAGCACCCCAGGCTGGGACTGGTCGGTCCTGCGCAATTCATTCCGCTTGCGGAAGAATCCGGGTTGATTCACGAAATCGGGGATTGGGTTTTGAAGGAATCGGCCCGATGGGCCGATCGCTGGAGCATCGCACGGCGGGCACCCTTCGAGATCAGCGTGAACCGTTCGCCCGTTCAGTTTTTGCCCGGCACCCCTGCGGATTGGGTTGCCCTTCTCGAGGCCATGAAGCTGTCCACACGGTGTATTGCAGTGGAAATCACGGAAGGGGTCCTGTTAAACGCCTCGGAGAATGTCGCAAAAACGCTTGATCGTTATCGCGACGCTGGCATACAGGTGGCATTGGACGATTTCGGAACCGGCTATTCCTCTCTTGCCTATCTCAAGCGCTTCCACATCGACTACATCAAGATCGACCAAAGCTTCGTGCAGGACATCGAGTTCAATGAAGGCAGCCGCGCCATCGCCGAGTCCACCATCGCCATGGCGCATCGGCTTGGACTGAAAGTGATTGCCGAAGGCATTGAAAAGCCGGAGCAGGAAGCGATACTGCGTGTTGCGGGATGCGATTTCGGTCAAGGATTCTTCTTTTCCAAGGCGTTGCCGGCGCCGGAATTCGAGCGCCTGTTCCAGTCCGGTTCATTGCCGGCCGGTCGGGCATGATCTGCACATCACTGATTTGTGCGGGATTTTTTATCGTAAATCGCCGGAATGGGACATCTGCACAGGAAAGGCAGGAGGCGATTCACGCCTCCTTCGAACGGTCAGATCAATGACGTGCGCGCGCCTGGTTGCGCATACCCTTTACCTGATCGTGATTCAGCTGAACACCACGATACTGGTCTTCCACAATCAGACGAACGTCTTCTGGCAGTTCCTTCTTGAGCGCGGCTTCATAGTAATGCTTGGCCACATCTTCGCCCCGTTCGCATTCATCCAGAACGTCCTCATCGCTTTTTCCGGTAATCGCAGCACGAACATCCACCCAGCGCCGATGCAAAGTGCCGCTCAGATGCGACGACGTTGCAGGGTCGCCGCCATAGGCAATGACCAGGTCCTGCAACTCTTCGGCAGCACGGGTGCAACGCTCGGCCCGATCGTTGAAGTACGTCTTCAATTCCGGGTTTTTGATGTCCTCGGCGCAGGTGCGAAATCCTTCCACACCGTCCTTGCAGGTTTGGATCAATTCGTTCAGGGTCGAAATTACGTCATTCTTTTCCATACATTCACCTCTTGTGGTTAAGCAACGTTTTGGCATGTGGAGGAAATACCATGCTTAATGATTGACGGCAGAAAGCGTGCCAAGTTCTTGGAGGCTTTTCTTCTATCCAGGCGGATTTATGTATGGAAATTTATCCGGCGACCCAACTGCCCTGCATGCGGTTTCCTACAAAATTTGTCAGGAGCATCCAAGCCATAAAACTATTCTTTTCAGTGTTCTGTCTTATGTACACAGCGTCCATGGCGCAATTTGCAGGCATGTTATGGAATAACAGAACCCTATGGATGATTACACCCAAGCACGCAAAGCAATCGATGCAGTCAAGGAAAATATCAGGAGGGACAGGGTATGGTTAATCCAGCGCTGGACTGGATGGCGACCAAACGAACATTACCCGGGAGGCCACGAAGCCATTTACGAAACCGTGCCAACTTATCGGTTGATGACCTATGACGAAATGCTCAGGGCGCAACGCGAGATATCGAAAAAATATCCGGGGCAATTGTTTGAAGGCTACCGGGTGATTCCCAAAGGCAGGGTAAAACCTGATTGAACAAGCCAACACGCTTCACCTCTCTTCCTTGTATTTCCTGGCCTATGCCAGGCACTGAGCCGAGCGAATCAACTTTCCTGGCTAGATAGTTCTTCCTTCGCCAATGTCAGCTTCCGACCGATAGTGTTGAAAAACTCCCGAGCAATATCGGTTTGCTACAAGTGGTCATTGAATAAGTCGTCGCACCCAGTCAATATGCCGCTTTTTGGGCGCACTAATTCGTTCCGAGAATTGGATTAACAGCTGAGCAACTCACCTGCATATTACTTAGCGGCTTTTTCAACAGAATCGGCCGATTGCCGCCCTTCTCTAACGGCAGGTATCGCCGCAAACCAATTTTAGGTTTCCGTCAGGAACGGACGCTGCAACGACGAAGACCACTCCTTGGGTATTGCAACGCCAGCGGTTATCATGTGTGCAGCTATTTAAACCCAAGGCAGATGTGAAACCATGGAGCAAACTACAGCGCGAGCTCAGCAAACTTTTTGCTGAGGGGCTGCGTCTGCAGATCCAGTGCCGCATGTACCGCATGGCATCGGCCAGTGGCAGTACCGACCTGCCCCGCTACTGGTGCACGCTGGGCAAAGACGTAATCTGGGATTACCCACGTGATTTCGGCGAAAACGCCACGCATTATCCTTACGAAACTGACGTATCGTCGATATCGAATTTATTGCGTGAGTACATCGACACGCCAACTGACCAGTTGCTTCGCTTCGCTTTCGCCGACCGTTGGCAGATCGTGGATATTTTGCTCGCTGCGGACAGGCGTATCGGGAAACGCCGCCTTCCTGAACTCAAGGCAAGACTTAGCCACCCTGGTGCCATAGCGATTGCGGCAACGCGCTGGGGCCGGGAATGGGACGATGCAGTGCCCGCACTTGAGCCGGCAAGTCCGCCGGATCCGGAGGTTGCACCAGGGTTGGCCGAAGCGCCGATTCCGACCGACAGCAGCCTTCTTCGCGGACTGACCTCGTAGCGTATCGCACGGTGCTGACCAGCCTACGCCGACGGCCTGTTTCGGCTACGGCGCGGGCGCTGTACCGATAATTGCGATTTTCCAAGTTGGCGGCGCTGAACAGATCACTTCAGGAGCAGTATGCAGCGATAGGGAACGCTGGCAGCTTGCGGTATCATCCCGTTCCTCAAAATGAAAGCAGCGCATGCTCATCATCACCATCAAGCAGGGCAAGGAAAAAGGACTGCTTTCCGGCGACCCGTGGATTTATGTCTCCGCCGTCGAAAGGGTTGACGGCAAGCCGCAAGAGCGCAACAAACCGGGCGCCACGGCAATCGTGCAATCGTCGGCTCGCCAGTTCCTGGCCCGCGCGGCCTATAACGCGAAATCGCAGATCGCCGCCCGCGTCTGGACGTTACGCGAGGACGAGCCGGTTGATCACGCGATGATAAAGCGACGCGTACAGGCTGCCGTGCTTGTTCGCGCCGATGCGCTGCGCCGTGCTGATCCGCAAGCGCTGTTCCAATTGATCGATGGTGAAAAGGACGGCCTGCCTGGTCTTCTGGTGCACAGCTATGGCGGCATCGCAGGCTATCTCGTTTGCCAGTTCAATGCCGGTGGCGTCGACCTTTGGAAGGTGCCTGTGGTGCAGGCGCTCCTTCATGCCACGGGCTGCCGGAACGTGTACGAACGCTGCGACCCACTGTTGCGCAGTGGTGAAGGACTGTCCGTCAGGCCGCGCGCACTGGCAGGCGACGAACCGCCTCAGCGGCTGATGGTGCGCGAGGGCAGCCGCCTGGTACCAATGGATATTCGCACCGGCTTTACCTACCCGCGCTGAGTGGGAAGCCGATACCGGGAGCGACAAGAACCGCGAGTGTGTAGGCCAAGGGATCTCGAACATTGCCACTGGCTTTATTGGCGGCATGGCGGGCTGCGCAATGATCGGGCAGTCCGTCATCAACGTGAAGTCTGGTGGGCGTGGCCGACTTTCAACCCTGACTGCAGGTATCGTGCTGTTGATTCTGGTCGTATTTTTGGGCGAATGGGTCAGGCAGATCCCAATGGCGGCGTTGTTGCTGCGGAAAGCGACCGCAGAACGGCACGGAAAGGGCTTACTACCAGAAAGAATTACGTACCGTATGCGCAAGTAAGCCGTTGAGCTCTGAAAAGCGCTTGGTTTTAATAAATGCATTGATCTCAAGGACAGCACTTATTGACAAAAACACCATCAAACTGCAATCGGCAATTATATTTACGATTTGAAAGATTGTTATGGCGAGGACAGAAAGAAAGTTATCAAACACCTTCAAGCGGTTCTTCGACTCTAAAAAGGCCGGCGGCATTCTTCTCATTGTCTGCACAGCAATCTCTCTGTCGCTGGCAAATTCGCCTATGGGCGAGGCTTACCAGCACATGTGGCATGTGTATATCGCAGGCCTAAGCATCGAGCACTGGATTAACGACGCATTGATGGCGATTTTCTTTCTGCTCATTGGCTTGGAACTGGAGCGCGAGCTGTATAACGGCGAGTTGTCAAACTTCAAGAACGCACTTTTGCCTATCTTTGCTGCAGCCGGCGGTATTGCAGTGCCAGCGCTGATCCACTTCGGCTTCAACTCAGGTACGCCCACCCAGTCGGGAATTGGCATACCAATGGCCACCGACATTGCGTTCGCGCTCGGCGTTCTCGCGCTATTAGGTAGCCGCGTGCCGGCGTCACTCAAAGTTTTTCTGACCGCACTAGCCGTCATGGATGATCTGGGCGCCATTATCGTGATCGCCCTCTTTTACACGGCCGAGTTGTCGGCCCAATACCTGCTGGGAGCGTTCGCGGTGTTCGCTCTACTCCTTGCCATGAACAGATTGCTGGGGGTGAGAACACTATCTCCGTATCTATTCGGCGGTGCAGTGATGTGGTTTCTGATGCTCAAATCTGGCGTACACGCGACGATTGCAGGTGTGCTGCTAGCGTTCGCCATTCCATTCTCAGCACGGCAGGACGATGAAGAATCGCCCTCACATCGCCTGGAGCACTTCCTTCACAAGCCAGTCGCCTTTGTAATCCTCCCAATCTTCGCTTTGGCAAATACCGCCATCGTCATCGGCGGAGATTGGGCGCAGGAGCTCCTGTCAGAAAACAGCCTGGGCATCATCGCCGGTCTTGTAGCAGGCAAGCCGCTCGGCATTACCCTCATGTGCGTGGTTGCAGTTGCGTTGGGCATTTGCAAGCTCCCATTGGATTTGCAATGGCGGCATATTTTTGGCGCCGGCTTGTTGGGCGGTATCGGCTTTACGATGTCTATCTTCATTACCAATCTCGCTTTTACCGGCGAGAATGCAGTGATCAACGCATCGAAAATGGCGATTTTGCTGGCCTCGCTTGCAGCAGGAATGACAGGCTTTCTATGGCTCAAAATTTTCGGGGAGCCGGTCGCAACCGACATGGATATGGATACCATGGATTTTGATGATGGGGCTACGGCCGCCGCGCCAATTCACCACATCAAGCACTGAGCCAGGAGTTCCGAACATTTCTCGATGGCTGCTCGTGGCTGATGGAGGACAAAAAGCGCTTGCGCATGTCAACGACGGAACTGAGCCTTTGAGGATAAGCAATCGCCTATCCGCAGCTTATGCCACCTCATTGCAACCAATTACACGCGACCTGTGATCGAATGGTTTTCGGCAGCTCAGCGGAGGTTGTTCGGCGTCAGGCTGATGGGACTTGGCTGTATGCGATTGACCATGCGGTCGGCGCCGTTCTGCCAAGCGTGGTGACGGCAGGATGATTCAATCCGCCCGATGCCAGGGAACGCGCGAAGTGAGTGAGGGGTTCAGCTCCATGAAGCCGAACAACGCCGATTGACTGGGCGATCAAGCATCTGGCAGATCGGCGCGGCAAGGCACCTGTTGATTCGCTTACCAAGATCCATCCCTCCGGTCGGGCGGACTTTCTCCAGAGCCAAGGCAGCTGAATGAACAGCGAAGATCGGATACACCTGATTCATCCCAACCGCATTTAGCGGCGAGTACTCGGGAGGAAGGCTGTAGCCAGGCCAAGAAGAGGCAGGAAAGACGCAATACCGTAGACCCATACAATTCCATACGCATCGGCCAGTTGCCCCAGACCCGCGGCACCAATGCCGCCGATGCCAAACATCAGTCCAAACATCAATCCGGACACCAGGCCGACGCGGCCGGGGACCGCCTCCTGGGCATAAACGACGAGTGCAGCGAATGCGGAGGACATCACCAGGCCAATCGTGCTGGCCAGAACAGCGGTCCAGAACAGGTTGGCGTAGGGCAGCGCCAGGGCAAACGGTGCAACACCCAGGAATGAAATCCAGATGACCGCCTTGCGGCCGATGCGGTCGCCCACCGGCCCGCCTGCAAAAGTACCGATGGCCACCGACGCCAGAAAAATGAACAGGAAGATCTGGCTTTCCTGAACGCCCAGGCTGAACCGTTGCATCAGGTAGAAGGTGAAGTAGTTCGTGAATAGCGCGATGTACACGAACTTCGCAAACATCAGGATACAGATGACCACGATGGCTTGAATGACGCCGGCGCGGCTGAGCCCTTCCTTCTGGTTGCGCCCCAGTCCCTTCAGCTGGGCATGTCCGTGGGATAGTGTCCATCCGGTAAGGCGAAGCAGAACGGCGATGGCGGCCATTGCCGCAATCACGAACCAGGCGACCGCCGGCTGTCCGTGCGGAATGACGATGGCCGCGGTGAGCAACGGACCAATCGCCGAACCGGCATTGCCACCCACCTGGAAGGTAGACTGAGCCGTACCGAACCGACCGCCGGAGGCCATGCGGGCCACCCGCGATGCTTCCGGATGGAAGGTCGCGGATCCGACACCCACTACCGCAGCGGCAAGCAGCAGCATGGGGTAGCTGCCGGCAGTCGCCAAGAGCACGATGCCCAGCAAAGTCACCATCATCCCGGAGGGAAGCAGGTAAGGCTTGGGGTGTTTGTCGGTGTATAGACCAACCCATGGCTGCAACAAGGAAGCGGTGACCTGATACGTCAGCGCGATCATGCCAATCTCACCGAAGCTGAGCGAAAACTGCGTCTTCAGCATTGGAAAGATGGAAGGCAGCATCGCCTGAATCAGGTCGTTCAACAAGTGAGCGAATGCAGCCAGCCCGACGATGCCAGCGAAAAAGGTTCCCTTGGATTCTTCTGTGGCTGGAGGTGCGGAGGGGATAGCTGCGCTGTCGAGGACTGCTGTCTTGGTTGTCATAGGTGGATCACGGGATGCACAAGGATATTGACTGGAAGAAGGTGCGTTTCATTCGCCAGCGGGTATCTAGTGTAGGGAAGTTGATAGAGTCTGTCTTGCGACAATCTGCCGAAATTTGTAGAGTATCTGCCATGGTATTTCAGTGCCGCCAAGCCTCTGAATAGTCGCGCGCTTCCGTGACTGCCGGTGGCGATGGAAAAACATGTGGCCGGCCGGTGCATCGGCAGGATGGCATCAGCATCCTGCCGGGCAACCCCTCCATGCAATCAAGGGGGTAGCGGTTGTTCATCCGGCACAGCAGCCTCCACGGGACCGCCGGACTTAGCACCATGAATGGCTGCAACCCTTCAACGCGACGCAACCATGTCGGGCGGCGTCGACTTGCGGATCGCTCGCGTCGATGCGAATGCCACGCGAAGGGATTCAGGACTGCGCCAGCGGGCATATCTGCGCAACCCGCAGCAGCAATTCCTTCCTCAATCGCTTCAGTTCCGCAATCCTTGCGTCGATCGTCTTTACTTTCTGCGACAGCAGATCGGCCACTGCAACATCGGCGTTTTCCGCATTCCACACCGAAGGCAGGTTCTCCCCGATTTCCGCCAGGCTGAAGCCCAGTTTCTGGGCGGTGCGTATGTACCCGATCAGCTGCACGCTTTCCGGCGCATAGCGCCGGTAGCCATTACTCTCCCGAACGGACCGGATCAGGCCGCGTTTCTCATAGAACCGCAAGGTATCGCAACTGACGCCGGCTGCTTGTGCGAGATCGCCGATTTTCATGTTCATGCTCCCCGAAAGATATGCTTGACCCTGGAGTTTACTCCAGGCTTTAAGCTCGTCTTATCTGTCGTCAATACATCAAAAAGGAAGAAAAATGATCAGACCGGCGAGTTATCTGAAAATCGTGCGTGCCAGCGCATGGTATGACCTGGTGGTGACCATCGGCTTTGCGACGCCATGGACTTTTACGGCGATACATGGCGGACTGAATGCGCTGATACGGTTGCTTGGCCTGCCGGGCGGCCTGCCGCCGTTTGCACCCGAGCATATGCTGATGGCAAATCTTCTCGGGTCCATCGTCACCGTCTGGGCGATTCTGCGTTTGCGAAAGACGCAGCAGCGCTACGGGCGTTATGACGCCGCGGGCCGATTCCTCTTCGCTACGTGGCAAGGCTACGCACTTGCACTGGGAGCGCATCCTATCCTGATTGGATTTTTCGTCGCCGAACTCGGCTTCGGCATTGCCCAAATCGTGCCTGTGACGCATGGATCATTCAGTCGGCCGGACATGAGGCTGGAACCGGCGAAGTCGCGGGATGGCTAAAGCCTGTGTTCAACCTGCTTTGGAAAGTCCGCGAAGCGGCGCGCGCTCCGGCGCGCGGTTACCGGTTTCCGCCATAAGTTGCCTTGTACTCGGGCGGTATCTGCACCGGATAAAACGCCCCGGCAAGTGTAAGCACGATGAGCAACGACACCACGGAACCGACAACGATGGACATGCCCACGGCAAAGAGGCGCGCCGCCTTTTCCTTCAAGTGCCAATGCAATGCGCAGCCGAGATGGACGAACAGGCATGTCACGCCCAGAAAATAGTAGGGTGCAAAGAAAAGCTGGAATGGCGGTACATGGAAGCCTGCCGCTGCGAAGTGAAAATTGGTGTCCAGATTCAGAACGGCACGACCAAACAGCACGGCACCAGCATGGTTGAGCAGGAAGAATGCGAGATAGGCGCCCGAGCCGGCCTGAAGCCAGGCGACAGCCCCCTGGCGTTTTCTCCAGCCACGCACGACGAAATAAAGCCCGCTGCAGACTTGAAAGGACACGGCTGCAAATAGCACTGCCTCCACGACGGGGATGCGATACACCGAACGAAGAGCGCGCATGAATGCAATATGCGCGTCAACGCCAGCCACGCCCACGAGATGGTTAGTGATGTGAATGCACGCATAGGCTGCGAGAAGCAGTGCGGACAAGCCATGAAGCTTTCGTAACGTCGTATTGTCCATAAGGTCTAAGGTTACGGGCCCTGCTTGCCGACGCCTTTGTCGGCGTCCAACTCGGAGCGCTTGAGCAGAAGCGCACCGAGACACAGTGCCGCGACGATGTCGAATCCGAGACAGAACCCCGGCCACCAAACAGGAACACCATCATTCCGGACGAATTGATGATGCGCGAAGTCGAAGATGCCGTGGCCGGCCAAAGCGGCAACAACGATCCAGAGACTGGACCTGAATCCGGTAACCGCCGCCCCCACAAAAGCAACGGCGATCAACGATTCATCTAACAACGCCTCACTGTCTCCTCCCGTCACCGCGAACAGAACATAGTAAGTTGAAATAACAATAAGCATGATCGGGTAGAACCCGCGCTCCCGGTCGAAACCGACAAGTGCGGCTACCCCACATGCAGCGACGGCAAGCGAGATTCCAATAAGATAATCCATTCTGCGAGTCTTCTATTTATCTGTAAGACGTGATCCGGCTAATGAAACGGCTTTTCGACAGCGGGCTGGCAGATCCACCTGTCGCATCGTCTGCTGCATACGCCTGTCCGCCGGACGGGCCTGCTGGAATCGACGCCGCACCGTCAGAACCAAAGCATTGAAACATAAAACGGGAAAGCATCGCCGAGCGTGCCGTCAAAGGCAGGGAACGCTAATAAGTGTTAGCACTTCATCGTCCGCTCCGGTGCTGTTCAATCAATGCGGCCAGCTCGGGATCGATCGGCAGCCGCGCAAACATGCTGACGTTGGTGCCGCCGGTATTGCCAATCGGGACCATTCCCACCGCGGACCCCAATGCACCGAGAACGATACGCACAGCCTGGCCAGACACCTCGGCAAGAGCATGCCGTTTCAGCGCGACGCGCAACATGCCCCAGTGCGAGCGCACATGCGGCATGATCCTGCGCTGCCCCAGCACATGGGCGCGCTCCAGATGCCGCATTGCCTGGTCCAGGCGCCCGGCGCGGATGAGACGCCCGGCTGATGCCATCTCCATCTCGAATGCCACTTGCAATGTCCAATTCAAATCGATCCTCCTTGAATACGTATTACAACGCAATGCTGTGGGCCGGCCGCAGTGCCCGCACCGACTATCGACGAGACGGCTCGACATCGCCGGTCAATGTGCCAAGGAACGCCACCAGATCACGAACGTCCAGCTCCGACAGGACGAACGGATTGAGTTCGCTATGCCCGGCTGCTGCCTCCGGTGCCTTCGCGTAATGACGGACGACTGCATCGAGCGACGGCATCTGCCCGGCATGCATGTATGGCGCACGCAAGGCGACGTTGCGCAGGCTCGGCGTTTTGAATGCCGCCTCCATGGCACGGTCATCCGAGGCAAGGAACCGCAATTCCTCGCACTGCTCCGGTCGAGCGCTGCTGAAGCCTCCAAGGCAATTGAATTCGTCATTCATCACCATCGCGAATGCCGCACGGCGGCCCGGGTCGGGCCGGCCGGCTGCGTAAGGAGCAATCCCGGTATTGTGGAAGTGCTGGTCGGTCAGGAGCGGGCCGCTGTGGCAGGTGATGCACTGCCCTTTCCCGATGAAGATCCGCAGCCCGTTTTTCTCGGACGGACCGAGAAGCCGTGATGCCCTCTCATCGCGCCTGATCACGGCGTCGACGTAGCGGTCCATCTTCGACTCGCGAAACTGCAGCGTCTTCTGGTAGGCGGCAAGCGCCTTGCCCATGTTGGCGAACACTCTCGAAACTTCACGCCGGGCATCTTCGCTCATCGTGCGCCATGCTGTCCGTTGTTCCGGCGTACCGAGCGGACTGGCTTCCTTCGGCAACAAGGCGAGGTCCGGCAGAGGACCGAACACGGCTTCGTAGTCTGCGCGATAGTATGCCTTGAGCACATGCGCATACGCCAGTCGGTTTCCGCCATGCTCGGCCGGATCCTCCAATGGCCCCAGCGCCTGCGACCAGAGACTGTCCTTGCGGCCATCCCAGAACAGGAAGGGGCTGTATCCGGCCCCGACCACCGGCATGGTGCGCCGCGTGCCGGTGCCCATGCCAAGTCCGAGCGGGCGCCCATCCTGGAACTGCCGGTCCGGCTGATGGCAGCTGGCGCAGGACACGGTACCGTTGCCGCTGAAGCGGCGGTCGAAGAAAATGCGTTGGCCAAGATCGACGGCGGCCGGGGACGATTCATAGCCATTCGACGGATCCACCGGCGCAGGTGCAAGTTCGGACAGGCGCATCGAAGACAAAAGCGTCATCTCTTCCGCGCTCCAGCCGTCGAAGCCCTTCATGCCGAAGGAATCGGCAAGGGCAGCGCCAGTCAGCAGAACCCCGCTGATCAGGACAATCATCCAGCTCTTTGCCGATTTCATGAGGTCACCGGATCAGCGCTGCGCGGCATCTGCCGCCGCCATCGACGCCGCGGCACCGGTCGCGATGATTTTGTTGAACTTCACTTCATCGGCGCCGGAGGGTGCATCGACCATCAGCTTGATTTCCCACCATCCCGGCATGCTGAATTTCATGCCCTCGAGCAGATAGCGACCGTTGCCAAGATCCTTGGTGACGCGCGGCTGGGTCGGAAAGCCATGCCCATGCTGGGGCATGCCGCCACCGACGATGATCCTGGCACCCGGCACCGATTCACCCGATGCGGTGCGCAGCCGGATTTCCCAGGCATGGATCCTGTTGATCACGATCGGCTCGGCAAGCGGATGGATGGCGATACGGTATCTGTCGTTTGCCGTCGGGCGATCCAGCGAGAGGTTCAGCCCCGACGGCGGCGATACGCAGGCGGACAAGGCAGCGAGCGCCGTGAATGCTAATGACAAGAGAAATGCTCGTAGCATGGTCTGTATTTCCTGTATTGGCTCGGTTCGGTCAGCAGAA
>NZ_DASZBA010000261.1:0-42321 GCF_035944575.1 Noviherbaspirillum sp. | reverse complement strand
GATGGAGGTGGCGGCCAACTACAAGATCACGCTGGCGCAGACGCTGCGTCTCGCCATCGAGGAAAACCAGCTTGAGCTTCATTACCAGCCGCAGGTGGATTTCCGCACCGGCGAAATCGTCGGCGCCGAGGTGCTGATGCGCTGGAACCATCCCGAGCGCGGGTTGCTGCCGGCCGGCGACTTCCTGCCGTTCGCCGAGGAAAACAACCTCATGCTGCCCTTGTCGGCATGGATGATCCAGATGGTGTGCCGCGATCTGCAGAAATGGAATGCCGCCGGAAAGCCGGTCTCGCGGGTGTCGATCAACCTGTCGCCGCAATGCCTGGATCGCGGCGACACGGTGCAGAAACTGGCGAATGCGATGACCCGCTACGGCATCGCGCCGGCGCAGCTCGAAGTCGAGATCACCGAGAATGTCTGCATCGGCAATCCGCAGCAGGCCCTGCATCACCTGAACAAGCTGGCCGACATGGGCATCGGCATCGCCATCGACGATTTCGGCATCGGCTATTCGTCGCTCGCCTACCTGCAGCGTTTCCCGGTGAAGACGCTAAAGATCGACCAGTCCTTCGTGCGCGATATCGTCGATCCCGACGGGCATTATCCGGTCGTGCTGGCGGTGATATCGATTGCGCGCAGCATCGGCCTGAACGTCATCGCCGAGGGCGTGGAAACGGAAATCCAGGCCCGCTATCTGCAGCAGGCCGGATGCGACACCATGCAGGGATTTCACTTCTATAAACCGCTCAACGCGGCGGCCTTCAACACGGCGATCGATGCGGTCGCCAGGAGGCCGGCGTCCGTCAAGCTGCCCATCTGACCGGCGCGCAACGCATCGTACCCGGCGCGAGTCGCCGGGACCCGTTCCGGTTTGCCGCCCCTATGCGCCCTGGCCCTGGAACAGCATCAGCGCGCCGTCGACGACGATGGTCGCACCCTGGATATAGCGCGCCTTGGCGGACGCCAGAAACACCGCCACATGGGCAATTTCCTCCGGCTCGCCGGCGCGTTTCATCGGAATGTTCTCGACCTGCCGCTTGCGGTGCTCCGGATCGTCCAGCGCCTTCTGGTTCATCGGGGTGAGTATCATGCCCGGCGCGATATTGTTGACATTGATGTTCTTCTCCGCGAGCTCCAATGCTAGCGTGGTCGTCAGATTGCGCAAGCCGCCTTTCGAGGCGTCGTAGGCCGACCCGCCCGCACGGGGAATTTCCTGGTGGACGCTGGTGATGTTGATGATGCTGCCGTGCCTGCCGCTTCCTTCCATGGCGCGGATGAATTCGCGGCAGCAGTAGAACGGGCCGTACAGATTGGTCTTGAGCGTGGTGTCCCAGTCCTCATCGGTCATGTCGCTGACCGGCTTTCCCAATGCGTTGACACCGGCGTTGTTGACCAGGATGGTCGGCATGCCGAGCGTGTCCTTCACCTGCCTGAACAGGTTCGCGACCTCGGCGGGATTGCGCTGATCCAGCTGGAGCACGGCGCATTTCCGGCCTGCCTTTTCGACTTCCTGCGCCGTCTTTTCAGCACCTTCGCGGTCATGGAAGTACACCGCAACCACATCGGCGCCTTCCCTGGCGAATTCAATGGCGGTTGCCTGCCCGATGCCTGAATCGGCCCCGGTCACGATGGCGATCTCATTGGCAAGTGTCTGTACGGTCATAAAAGCTCCTGGTTGCTGAAATGGTTTGAACACGGCATGCCGGTTCGATGCATCCGTCCACGTCCGGGTTCCATGCAAAAAGCACGATCGCTGCCATGCGGAAAGAGCGGTGCGGCATTGAAATTGCTTGTCCGTTGTACATGGTTCGTGAAACCAGTCATCGGAAAAATCGAGGGGCAGATCATGTCGGGAACAAGCAATCTGGCCGAAGTGCAAAGGTCGTGGGTACACCGGTAAAAATTATCCCGGCCCATGCAAGTTCTCCAATGCCCGGGCACGATGGCGTCTTCAACCCGGAGGTGAATCATGAATAGCGACGGAAGCGGAAAACTGGACCAGGCCTACGAGGGACTTGAGCGGGAAACGCCTGATCGGGTGGCCCGTGCCATCCGCTGGCTGCGCCGACCGGAATCGCGCTGGATCCGGATTCCTCTCGGACTGCTGCTCATTGCCGGAGGCATTTTCGGCTTCCTGCCTGTTCTCGGCTTCGAGTTCATACCGCTGGGATTGCTGCTCATTGCGCAGGACGTGCCTTTCCTGCGCAAGCCCGTCGGTGAATTCACCCTCTGGCTTGAGCGCAAATGGGTGGCGCTGCGGCAGTGGTGGCAGCACCGGCGACGGCACTGATCCTCAGTATGGGTTGGTCGGGAAAAGGCTGCCTGATTCAACGCCGCCGGATTTATAGACGGGGTAGGCTGACCAATCGCTCAGGTTGATCCTCGACGTGTCGTCTGCCAGTTTCCGGATCTGGATCGCTGAAGTCGGGATCGATAAGGGCCTGCCTGAAGCGCATACCGTCGGACCCTGGGTCACATTCACAAAATATATTGCGCTTTCAGTCGTCGTCGATACATTCGTTACCCGTCGTCCTGTATGGCTGCCGTCAGAATTGCGTTGAACGAGCAATGCCGCTTCGACACCGACGCCGATACCCCTGGCTGTATTGTTCTGAAGTACGCCTCCCGTGCAGCCGAGTTGCTGCGTTCCCGCCATGGTGTGTAACGATATCAACCGGGACACGAAGGTGACGAGGCGGCCCATGCGGTCCCGGGAATCGAGATGCGAATCCATGATCATGTTGGCAAACACCGGCGGAGCAATGAAACCTCCGCTGGTGCTCAACGGACTCGGATCAAATGTCATGTACAGGTTATAGGGATCCGTGAGTGCCTGGGTGGAAGTGACGGTGCCGTTGAACCCGGAAAAGTCGAACCCGCCCAGGACTGCCAGGCCCGCGCTGGTCCCGCCGATCGGCACATTCTTTTGCATCAACCCATTCAAGGTCGTTTCGAGAGCCTGGCCTTTCCAGTACCTGAAGTAGTCAGTCTGATCGCCGCCGGCAATCCAGACCGCATTCGCTCTGCTTACAACGGCATTCACAAAAGGATCGTTGGCCGCCGCTGTGCTCGGTATCACCAGGGTCTCGACCGACGTCAGGCCGAGGGATGCCCCGCCGACCCAACCGTCCTGATACGTATTGGACACCGACGATTTCCTGCCGCTGTAATAAATGTAGGGGTTGTAACCGCCGTCGCCCGTCGCGCGGATGACCACCAGGCGGCCGCCCGTCGCGGGCGTGATTCCCGCGCGTTGAATCATCCAGCGGAAAGCCTCGTCCACATCCGGTCCGCCGCCCATCAATACGTAGGAAGGATCGGGCCGTGTCTGTGCAACGGAAGGCGTCATGTCCGGATTGCCAACCGAATAATAGGTGTAGGGCGTCGCCGGTGTGCCGGGCTTCTTTGCCGCGTCGGCAAGAGTCGGCATCAGCAGCAGCAGCACAACCATCGTCATATACGAGAAGGTTGTATTGATGAGTTTTTCAAGGGTTCCATACGTGGCAATGTTGAACATATATCACCTTGGGTATGACAACCGGGGCCGGTTGGAGGAAGGGAATGCCAGTGTATGGCGAAATGCCCTTTTCGAAAGGCGCCGATCACTGTGACTATTGCGTTATCTCAAACCGGACGGAAGTGCGGAGCCAACAGGCAGTGTGAGCATCCGCTGCACAGGACCTTTGAGACGGACGGCATAAGGCGGGTGAAGCATTTGCACCGTATCCGTGGGCGAAATGGATGCACGTAGGTCCAGGTAAAAACACCATCTCCTTGCCAGTTTCATAAGCGCGCTTGTCCATTCCTTCCAGCCGGTTTTTTCTCTATGAAAAGATGCCGATACCAACTAAGATTGCGGCACATGGCTAAGGTCCTTTGCCTTGCGCAAGCTCAATTTCCCCAGAGAATATATCCGGACAATTATTGGCTTTCCCAGTCCGGGCGAATGAACTGCGGCGCTTCATCAATCACTGATAAAAAGTTATACATGGACCATTTTTCGGCCAGCCGCATAAGCCCATTTATTGTCGATCCGGCACAGACGGACAGCGACGTCATGCATTTGATGTACGGCCTGGACTGGTCAACCACGAACGTTTCGCACCCTGCGGAATGGCCGGTCTCCCTGCAAATTTATGTTAGGAACATGCTCTCATCGGGATTCCCGATTCTCACTTTGTGGGGACCCGATCTCGCCTGCCTGTATAACGACGCCTACATTGCTTTTCTCGGCGATAAACACCCGGCCGCGTTCGGAAAGCCATTCAAGGAAATCTGGCCCGAAATTATTCAGGACGTCGAGCCGATTCTTCACAAGGCATTAAGCGGACACTCTTCCTATTTTGAAGACATGCCGTTCTCCATCATCCGTAATGGACAACGTGACATCGTGTGGGTGACATTCAACTATGCGCCGGCATATGGTGACGATGGCACTATTATGGGCATGCACAGTGTGCTAATCGACACGACCAACCGCGTCATGGCGGAAAAGCGCAAGGCCTTCCAGCTGCAGATGGCCGATAGCTTGCGTGAATTATCCGAACCGAACGAGATTATGGAAGTGGCATCGCGGTTGACCGGGGAATATCTCGCGGCAGGCCGGGTCGGTTATTCGGAAATCGACGAAGAGAAAGGAATGGCAAGCGTATATCTGGACTGGACCAACGGCATGCTCTTCACGCTGGCCGGCGAGTCGAGGCCGTTGGATAGTTTCGGGCCGGCCATCATCAGCGAACTCAGGCATGGCAACACCTTGCAGATCAACGATGTATATCTGCACCCGAAATCGATGCATTATGCAGAAGGGTATGCCAGCATCGGCGCTCGCGCGGTTCTCGTTGCGCCTCTGCTGGAAGCAAACGGATTGACGGCCGCCTTTCATGTTCATGAAGCCGCGCCACGCAATTGGACGGACGAAGAAGTGGCCCTGGTGGAGGACGTGGCGAAACGGACCTGGGATGCAGTTCGGCGCGCACGCGTGGAAAAAGCATTGCGCGATGAAACGCGTATTCTCGAAATCCTGAATAAAACGGGCCAGCTGCTGGCATCGACGCTGAATCTGTCGGATCTGCTGCAATCGATCACGGATGCCGGAACCCAATTGGTCGGCGCGAAGTACGGGGCATTTTTCTATAACAATATCGATGCCAACGGCGAGACGTATATGCTTTATACGCTCTCGGGTGCGCCGCGCGAAGCCTTCGAAAAATTCGGGTATCCGAGGGCGACGCAGGTCTTCAGGCCAACGCTTCATGGCGCAAAACCTTTACGCAGCGACGACATCACCACGGACCCGCGATACGGGCAGATGGCGCCGCATCATGGCATGCCCGAAGGTCATCTGCCGGTAAGGAGCTACCTTGCCGCGTCGGTCATTTCCCGAAACGGTGAAGTCATCGGCGGGCTCTTTTTCGGTCATCCCGATGCCGGTGTCTTCAACGAAAAGGCGGAAAGAATCATCGAAGGCGTTGCGGCGCAGGCCGCGATTGCGATCGACAATGCGCGCCTTTATGACGTCGCCCAGAAATCCGCGCTGGAGCGCCAGGTGCTCCTGTCGAGCGAGCGAGCCGCACGTGCCGAAGCGGAAAGGCTTATCCGCGCAAAGGATGAATTTCTGGCCATGCTTGCGCACGAACTGCGCAATCCCCTTGCTCCGGTCAGCGCAGCGGCGCAAATGCTGAAGCTGGCGCCAAACGACGAACCGCGCGTGCGCCAGGCCAGCGCCATCATTTCAAGACAGGTGGTTCATATGACGCACCTGATCGATGACCTGATGGACGTGTCGAGAGTAACGCGCGGGCTGATCCAGCTCGAGAAGGAGACGCTGGACATCCGATCGATTATCGCAAGTGCCATCGAACAGGCGCGGCCGCTGATCGAAGCGCGCCGGCATATTCTCGGCACCCAAATCGATGCAGAGCGTGCATTTGTGCATGGCGACCGCACGCGACTGGTGCAGGTCGTCACCAATCTGCTGAACAATGCCGCGAAATATACGCCTGCCGGTGGAGAAATCGGCCTTCGCGTTGAAACGGCGGACAAGCAGGTGCGGGTCAGTGTGACCGACAATGGCAACGGCATGGATTCATCCCTGGTGCCGCATGTTTTTGATTTGTTCACCCAGGGCACGCGTGACCTTGACCGTTCACAGGGCGGACTGGGAATCGGACTTGCACTGGTAAAGGCAATCGTCGCTCTCCACGAAGGCCATATTTCAGCCGCGAGCGAGGGGCTCGGCAAAGGAAGCACCTTTACCGTCTCCTTGCCGCAAGCCGAGATCGTCACTGTCCGGTCCGAGAATGGCGAGTCCTTGTATGACGTGGATGTGCTTCACATCATGGTGGTCGACGACAACGCCGACGCGGCGCATTCGCTGGCGGTCCTGCTTCAGGCACTCGGCCATTTCGTCACTGTAAAGACGAATGCGAGAGACGCATTGGATGATGCGGTTCTGAATCCGCCGGACGCGTTCATCCTCGATATCGGCCTGCCGGATATAAGCGGCTATGACCTGGCCAAACTGCTGCGCGCTCGTGCGGAATGCAGCCATGCGATGCTTATCGCGCTTACCGGCTACGGTCAGCCACAGGACCGCGATATGTCGCAAGCCGCCGGCTTTGACCACCATCTCGTGAAGCCGGCGGATACGCAGGTAATCATGAAAATTCTTGCGGACGCCAGGCGAACTTCGACACCGCAGCGTTCACCGGAACAGCAGAGCAGGCATAACGCCGGATAGCAGTTCGACCGCATTGTTTTCAGCGGCGCCGATGTGCCGTGGCGTTCGTGGTTCGGACCTGCCGCGATGAACCGCTCGCGCATTTACAGCGGATGGCTTGCTTGCCTTGTCGCGTCAACATCGCGAAATGCGCAAATCATGTACCCTAACCGTCCGTAACATGCCACGCCGATGCATCGGTGTGTCGGGATAGTGTCCCAGGTAAAGTCCTATCCCGTTGCAAGCGGCGGCTTTCCATCAATCAAAGGACTCCCCATGCCCGATCTATCCGCATTTCCCATTACAAAGAAGTGGCCCGCAGCCCATCCCGATCGACTGCAGCTTTATTCCCTGCCCACGCCGAACGGCGTCAAGGTGTCGATCATGCTGGAAGAGACGGGATTGCCTTACGAACCCCATCTCGTCAGCTTCGAAAAGAACGACCAGACCTCGCCGGAATTCCTGTCCCTCAATCCGAATAACAAGATACCGGCCATCCTCGACCCCGACGGGCCCGGCGGCAAGCCGCTCGCCCTGTTCGAGTCCGGCGCGATCCTGATCTATCTTGCCGAGAAGACCGGCCGCTTCATTCCCCAGGATGCCGCCGGGCGTTACGAAACGATCCAGTGGCTGATGTTCCAGATGGGCGGCGTCGGGCCGATGTTCGGACAGCTCGGCTTCTTCCACAAGTTCGCCGGCAAGGATTATGAAGACAAGCGGCCCCGCGACCGCTACGTCGCGGAATCGAAGCGGCTGCTCGGTGTGCTCAATCAGCGCCTCGCGGACCGAACATGGATCATGGGCGACGACTACACCATCGCCGATATTGCCACCTTCCCATGGGTTCGCAACCTGATCGGCTTCTATGCCGCGGGCGATCTCGTCGGCATCAAGGATTTCCCGCATGTCACAAGGGCGGTCGAGCTGTTCGTCGCGCGTCCCGCGGTGGAGAAGGGCTTGTCGATTCCAAAGCGAGATTGAGTAGCGCGGTCGGTTCGGATGCGCGCATTTGTCATGGCAAGAGTGAATACTCCCGAACCGACCTCAGTGACAGAGCCGCTAGCACAGCACGGTTGCTTTCTCGGGGAGTTGAACCCAGTCAACGAGCATGAGCAAGTGCCCAACCCAACCAGATGAGATTTGCAACTGCCAGCAGAATGTAACTAAGCAGGTTCGCACGAAACACGGCGGGCCTTAACTGGTTTTTGGAATACCGAGGTTCGTAGTGACCGATTACGTGCGCCTCCGTGATATAGGACGCAAAAAAGAACGGAGTCAGTAAGGCGAGCGAAGCCGTTGGCACCATCCAGTACAACTCGCCCTCGTATGGAATTAGCCATGGTGCCTGCCAAGTGACGGCAAGCAGCTTTTCTGCGGGCGTGGCTATGCCATACGCCGTGCCTCCGCCCGTACCTCCCTGCAAGGCAAATAGCCCCGCCCAAGTAAAAGGGATTCCCGCTACGGTCGATAACACATTCGCTATCGCAACCGACCTGACCCTCGAAATCACCCTTGTTCCAAGCATGCGGCCCAATACGAACGCTTCCAGTGCGATCACGGGAAGCATCGCGACGACCATGGCGGGAAGCGTCAGGGCGAGCATCGGAACGCCCATATTTGCGCTTGCGTCGCCAGCGAAGGAGAGCAGAAGGAAACTGGCGGCGAGCCTGCGCAGTTGAATCGCATGTATTTTCATAGCAAGCATGTGACCAGTTTTGCTCAAAGGCTGGCTGCTTGCCAAGGTCCAATCACATTGGTATCAAAGCGCAATACCGGGCGTGGCGCCAGGTGAAAATGTGACGATCATCCTGTAGTCGGAAGGATATTCCGCCTCAATCGACCGTACCATCGGCGCAAAGCGCTACATGCTCATCAAGTCATTGCGGCTCCACGCGGCAGGGCGCAAGCATATCCATCCCGCTCCGGTAGGCATCGCTTCTCGTCTCCGTTGCGCCGAGGAGGGTGTGATAGATGTTGTCGTGGCTGAATCGCAGCGGCAACTGGCGCTGCAGGCAGGCTTGATCCAGCTTCATTCTTTGCGCATATCCATCCGACATCCAGAAGATGAGCGGAATCCGCTTCTGCTCGTCCGGTGCGACCGGATAAGGTGCGCCATGCAGGAATACTCCTTTCTCTCCCAACGATTCGCCATGGTCGGAAACGTAGAGAAGCGCCGTATCGAAGCGGGATGCCTTCTTCAGGATCTCGATCTTCCTTGCCAGAACATGATCGGTGTACAAAATGGTGTTGTCATACGCGTTGCGAACCTCTTCCAGGCTGCATGAATCGAGCGCATTGCTTTTGCAGGCAGGCTTGAAGATTTCGAACGCCGGCGGATAGCGCTTGAAGTAGGCCGGTCCGTGGCTGCCCATCTGGTGAAACGCGATCACCGTATCGCCCGCGAGGCCGGCAATACGCTCCTCCAGTCCTTCGAGCAGGAGTTCATCGAAACAGGATTCATCGTTGCAAAGATGTGCCGGGCCCCGGTCAAGGTAGGTGAATGACCGGACCCGTTCGCTGAAGATCCTGCTGCCGGAATTGTTGGCACGCCATTCAGTGTGGATTCCGGCCTTCGTCAGGGTATCCAGCGCATTCCTGTCGTATTGCGCTTTCGCCACATTGAACCGTTCGCGGCCGAGCGGCGAGAACATGCACGGCAGCGACACGACGGTGGAAGTGCCGCAGGACTCGACATTGCGGAAGTACAGGAGATTGCCGGTGCCGCTCAGCCGCGGATTGGTGTGGAGCGCATAGCCGCCCAACTGGAAGTTTGCATGCCGGGCGGTTTCGCCGATGACCAGGAACACCAGCAGCGGTTTGGCGCCCGCTGCCTTCTCGATTCGCCGTGGCGCACCAGCCAAATCGCCTGGGCGGTCGTGACCGATTCCCTGGATGCTCGACCGCGCGAACTGGATCGCGCCATGCACCGCAGCGCCCGGAACGGAAAAGTAGTGGAGATGTTTATGGTCCGATGCGAAAGCGCTGAATCGTGATGGAAAGGCCATCATGACGATGGCCGCAAATGTGCATGCCGCCGCAAGGAACATGCCGCGCTGCCGCAGATGGCTGCGCAGAGGCAGCGACGGCATCCGGGTCCCTCCGACAAGGAACAGCGGCAGAACGCCCAGGCCCAACGTGTAGAGAAGAAGCCGCGGACTGATCATGGACGTCGCTTCGCCCCGGTTCGCGTTCACGAGGCTGCGGATCATTTCCTGATCGATGGCGATTCCGAAGCTGTCGGCGGAAAACGAAGCGGCGGCACCAATCGGGAAAAGCAGGCCGGTGACGGTGAGCATCAAACGTTTCCCCGGAACCATTAGCAGTACCGCTGCGTAAAAAATCAGGAGCAGTATGCAGAGTGAAAAGAGGAAAAGAGCATCCTGCAGATTGCCTTGCCAGAATGCAGCAACAGTTTCATGCCAGAAGCGGTAATTGAAGAGTACGAGAAAAAGCCCGGCAAAAAAAAGGGTGAAGGTTATCGGCGAGCGAAAGTGTATTTCGACGATTCCCTTGTTCCTTTCCGCAGCCTTCATGTCTTCGTTCGCGAACTTGTCGATTTATATGGGACTCGTATTCATATCAAACCGTTCATGCATCGAGCTACCAGACAACGAGGTTTGAAACGCTGCAGGGACGAAAAATTTCCTCGCATCCAGTCCGGCTTTAGATATAGATCAACAGGTCTGTCCATGACATACGTAGACGGGCGAAAGCACGCGTATTTATGGAGGTAGTCACTTTACAATCCGAAAAGCTTCGATCATCCTGATCTGTAACACCCATCGAATCAGAAACGCGAGGGACAATGCTGGCTATCAATGCTGTTGACTATACTGCGGGCGACTGGATCACGCAGACGAGGCAGATGATCGAGGACCAACTTGATCATCATTTAAGTCTTGGACAAACCTCGCCGGTCTCCGAGGCAATGCGCTATAGCGTCCTGGCGGGGGGCAAGCGGATACGTCCGCTTCTCACGATGGCTGTTACCAAGTACCTCGGCTGTGTGCCGGCGCATACCATCGATGTCGCATGCGCGATCGAGATGATCCATTCTGCATCCCTGATCCTCGATGATCTGCCCTGCATGGATAACGACAACGTGCGACGCAACCGGGTATCGACGCATGTGAAGTTCGGCGAAAGCCTGACCATCCTTGCGGCGGTTTCCCTGCTGACACACAGCCAATGCATGATCGCCTCGCATGACAGCCTGCCGGGCGAACTCCGGCTGAAGCTGATCAGGTTGCTGTGCGATACGGTCGGCGCGCAAGGTCTCTCGCTGGGGCAATACATCGACCTGAATACGAAAGTCGAGACGACCAGTCCGGCCGCCATCTCGGATATGCATCACCTCAAGACCGGCGTTCTGTTTGTCGCCGCGGCAAAAGCGGCCTGCATGGCTGCGGATGCATCGCCTGAAAAGCAGCAGCAGGTCATGCATTTCACCACCAATATCGGCCTGGCATTTCAGCTCCTCGACGATATCAAGGATGCGGATGCCGAGGAAACGAATCTGGTGACCCGGATAGGCGTGACGAGTGCACAGCGGAAAGTACGCGAGTATCTTCAGGCCGCCAACATCGCGATCGAAGGAGAACAGAACGCCGAAGTGCTGCAGAGTTTCGTCAGGGAGTTTTTCAGAAAAACCTAGTCGGCGGAGGCCGGCCGCGCCAGGCTGACAGCCGAATTTTCAACATGTCCGCGCCGGCCGGTGCCGGCGGTCAATGCGGATAGTGCATGCGGCGCGGTCGTGTCAGTAGCTCGCCTTGGTCCAGAGTCCGGAACGTCCCGCCGACTTGTCACGATCTCTTTGGCTCACCGCGTTCACCGCGACGAACCAGCCATGACACAGGTGCCATACCTTCCGGCTTCCGGAAATCTGGGTGCGCCCGTTCCAAGCATCCACGCCGCCCGAATGCACCCGCAGGCCGATATCCCGATAGATCAGCAACGCACTCGCGATGGCCCAGGCGCAACGCCAGGGAAGTTGAGACATGCCTATCCTGGCCGACGCATAGTAGCGCTCCGCGAGTTCGACCAGTTCGCAGGCGAGTGCGTGCAGCGCGGCCCGGTGTTGCGGGAGATGAATGTCTTCCCGTGGAATCCGCATCCGTTCCAGCCATTCCTCCGGCAGGTAGCAGCGGCCGATACGCATATCGTCGATGACATCGCGCGCGATATTGGTGAGCTGGAAGGCGATGCCGAGGTCGGCGGCACGATGCATGACTTCACGATCCCTGACGCCCATGATCTGCGCCATCATCACACCCACCACGCCGGCGACGTGATAGCAGTAATGAAGCGTATCGTTCAGCGTCGGAAATCGGGCTTCGGTGGCGTCCAGCGCGAAGCCGTCCAGCAGGTCGAACAGATGGCGCCGCGCAATGCCGTGCTTGCGCACTACCTGCTGCAGCGCGGCGAATGCCGGTATGTCGCTGGACTGGCCGTCGGCGATGCGCGCGGTTTCGGTTTGCAGCAACCGTAGCCGTTCCAGCTTTTCGTCCCGATCCAGGGTTTGCGATCCGTGGCCCAGCGTCTGGCCGTCGATGACGTCGTCGCAGTAGCGGCACCATGCATACAGCATCGTCACGCTTTGCCGCGTGTCCTTGTCGAACAGCATGGCCGCTTTCGCAAAGCTCTTCGAGCCCTGCTTGATCGTCATTTCACTGTAAGAGGCAAGATTTTGCATCATGCTGCGCTCCGGGTGAGTTGCTCGTCGAGGATGATGCGCGCGGTTGCCTTTGCCGATCCGACCACTCCCGGTATGCCGGCCCCGGGATGGGTTCCGGCTCCGACGAAATACAAGCCCTTGATCTGCTGGTCCTTGTTGTGTGTGCGGAAGTAGGCGCTCTGCCAGAGCACCGGCTCCAGCGAGAACGCCGAGCCGACATGCGCGTTCAATTCATCGCGAAAATCATGCGGCGTGAAAATGCGCGACGTGACGAGATCTTTCTTCAGGCCGGGAATGTAGTGCTGCTCAAGGTAATTGAAAATGCGGTCGCGGTAGCGCGGACCTTCGGTGCGCCAGTCGATGTCGGCGTTCCCAAGATGCGGCACCGGGGCAAGCACGTAGTAGGCGCTGTGCCCCGGCGGCGCGAGCGAAGTATCGGTGACGGTGGGGGCATGCAGGTAGAGCGAAAAATCCTCGGCCAGCGTGTGTCCATGGAAAATATCCTGCAGCAGTTCGCGGTAGCGCGGACCGAACAGCACGGTGTGGTGCTGCAGGTCGGTGCGCACGCCTTTCAATCCGAAATAGATGACGAACAGCGACATGCTGAAGCGCTTTTTCTTCAGGCTGGCCGCTTTCCGCTGCGCCTCGGTATTCCGGCGCAGCAGCTTGTCGTAGGTATGCACCACATCGGCGTTGCTGGCGCAGAACAGGGAAGGAATCTGTTCGCCTGATTGCAGCCGCACGGCCGTGACGCGTCCCTGTTCCGCGACGATTTCGTCGACATCGGCATTGAGGCGTATCTCCCCGCCCAGTTCCGTGAACAGTTTCAGCATGCCCTGAATCAAGGCGCCGGTGCCGCCCTGCGGAAAGAAGACACCCCATTGCCGCTCCAGCGCATGGATCAGCGCATAGATGGAAGAGGTTTCGAACGGATTGCCGCCGACCAGCAGCGAATGGAAACTGAAGGCCTGCCGCAGATGCGGATCCTTGATGAAGCGCGACACGATGCCATACACGCTGCGATAGCTTTCCAGCTTGATGAGTTGCGGCGCGACGCGGATCATGCTGCGGAAGTCCGGGAAGGGAACATGCCCGAGCTTGACGTAGCCTTCCTCCAGCACTGCCTTGGAGTAGTCGAGGAATTTTCGGTAGCCCTGCACATCGGACGGCGACTTGGCGCCGATCTGGCGGTCGAGTTCGGCCTGGTCGTTCACATAATCGAAGCGATAACCGTCTTCCCAGCACAGGCGGTAGAAAGGGCTGACCGGCAGCATGCGCACATAGTCGTCCAGGCGCTTTCCGGACAGGGCAAACAGTTCTTCCAGCGCCGTCGGGTCGGTGATCACCGTCGGTCCGGCATCGAAGGTGAATCCCTGGTCGTGATAGACATATGCCCGGCCTCCCGGCTTGTCGCGCTTCTCCAGGATGAGCGTAGGGATGCCGGCCGACTGCAGCCGCAGCGCAAGGGCCAGCCCGCCGAAGCCGCTGCCGATGACGATCGCTTTCTTGACGTTGGCTTTTATGATGGTTCCTTTCCCATGTTGCACATGGCTTTGACCGCTCCCCATACAGGTACCGGCGGCTTGCCGACGAGGATGCGGCATTTGTCGGACAACGTCGGCTGCGCGGCGTAGAAGCGCTCGATGAGTTGCTGCGGTAATTTGTAGAAGCGCTGCAGGAGCCGGTAGCGCTGCGCCGGCGCGCTGGCGAAGAAGAGCATCCGGTTCAGCAGGCGCATGAATAGCTGGCTGTGCCATTGCCGAACTGAAAAGTCGCGGACATGGCGATAGACCGAATCCGCATCCAGTGTCTTCATGCATGCGATGCCGTCTGCAAGGCGCACGGCGAACAGCAGCGAGTAACCGGTCGTGGCGTGAAAAAGGGCGGCGCGCATTCCGCTGCACGGCAGCGCGCCCGGCTTGTCTTCCCAGAAGCGCTCGATGTCGCCGGACAGCGCGATGGGCAATACGCCTGATTCCTCGCGCTCGATCACCGCTCCCTGCCAGCCCCGGCTTTCCATGTAGGCGCGGATGCCGTTCCGGATGACCGGAAGATCGAGGTCCGGCGTCGTGCTGTAGTAGGTGTCCTCGACCAGGATGCGGTTCTCGCTGAAGGGGAGGGTATAGACGAAACGATAGCCGTCGTGCTGCGCCACGGTGGCATCCATGATGACGGGCAGCGCCTGCCCGTGGGGATGGGGCAGCACGACTTCATGGCCGACGAATTTCTGGTACGCATAGCGCATGTGGGCCGATGCGGCATGGCCACGGCCATCGATCACCGCGTGCGCGTCATATAGCCGGCCGTTGATGCGCACGCTGTTCCTGCCGACGTCGGCGACCGACGCATCGAGCAGGAACGCACCGTCGAGCGCCTCGCTCAGTACCTCGTGCAGGCGTTCGGAGCTGATGCTGTAGCAGGCGGTATCCAGCCTGCGGCGATGTCCCGGGAAACGCACTTCGTAAGCAGGCCATGTCCGCACGATCAGCGGGCGTATCCAGGCATGTTGCGCCGGCGTCAGGTCGCGCTCATAGAACGACCAGGTGTGGTTGCCGCCGATGCGCGATTCCTTCTCCACCAGCAACAGGCGCAGCTCAGGCCGCAGCTGGCGCAAACGCCATGCGATGAGGCTGTTGGCCAGGCCGCCGCCGACGAGGATGAGGTCATGCATGATGGAGTTGCTCCTCGATCACATCGCAGGCCCGGTGTACGCCCTGCTCCGCGCGGGTCCGGTCGGCCAGTGCGGCGGCCTTGTCCCG
Organism: Noviherbaspirillum sp.; assembly: GCF_035944575.1. Lineage (GTDB taxonomy): Bacteria > Pseudomonadota > Gammaproteobacteria > Burkholderiales > Burkholderiaceae_D > Noviherbaspirillum. Next base: position 27,167 of record NZ_DASZBA010000261.1, on the reverse strand, counting down.
CATCTCCGCGGTCGTCATCGCCTTTTGCAGTGCCTTGCGCAAGGTGGCATGGCCGGGCCGCCGTTCCCTGATGAAGATTGCCGTGCCGAGGCGGCTCAGGCGCATTGCATTGTCGAACTGGTCGTGCGCATGCGGCACGACGACCTGCGGCTTGCCGGACTGCAGCGCCTTGAAGGAGGTGGCCACGCCGCCGGAATGCACGATGACGGCGGCATGCGGAAAGATCTGCTCGAAGGGCGCGTAGTCGATACGGAAAGCCCAATCGGGCAAGGGCGCGTCGAACGAAGCGGATGCGGCGAGCCCGCCCATCACCAGCAGGGCGCGCATGCCGAGCGATCCGGCTGCCTTGAGACTTTGCTGATAGAAATCGCCGGCGTCGTTGCTCGATGCGGAAGACAGCGTGAACACGGCGAGCGGGCGCGATGTCCGGCCGAGAAATTCTTTCAGGTCCGCGGGCAGGGAAGCGTTCTCCGGAAGGTACAAGGCGGTGCCGGTCTGCACCGCCGACGCCGGCCAGTCCGGTTGCGGACCGCCCAGGAGCGGGGAGAACATCGCCATCACGCAAGCCGGCGAATGCTGGCCCTCGTACATCGGATGCTCCTGCCGGGCGATCCCCAGCTCGCGCCGGAAGTCGATGACCGGCTTGACCCAATCTTCGGTGTGTTTCTTCACGTAATGGAACACCCGGCTGTGGAATTCCGGCGATCGGCCGCACAGCCATGGCAGTAGGGGAACGGGCAGGTAGTTCGGCCTCTCGTGCACCGAGAAGAAGGACATGGGCTGCAACACGGCGGACACCCAGCGGATGCCGGTTTTCGCGGCGACGAGCGGTGCGGCGAGTGCCATCAGGGACTGGCTGACGAGCATGTCGGCGCCGCGTGTGGCCTGCGCCAGGTCGTTGTAACTGGTGCGTATGGCCGGTCCGAGATATTCCTTGTAGACAAATTCCCCGCCACTCTTCGGATGCATGTACTTCGCATGGAAGGCGGGCGTGTTGTCGGGATCCGGGCGCATGTGCCGAAAGCCGAGGCCGGCCTGCGCCACATGCGGCTGATGATGGGTGCTGGTGGCCACCGTGACGCGGTGGCCGCGCCGCTGCAGCTCGCAGCCCAGGGCAAGGAAGGGGTGCAGATCGCCGAGCGAGCCTGTCGTGGCAAGGACGATATGACGCGGTCCGGCGGTCATGGCGACGGCGCCTTCCTGATCGACGGCAGGCGCCACCACGGCACGCCAGGTTGCAGGTGGTGCTCATGGTGGTAACCGAAATGAAAGCAGGTCAGCAGGGATGACAGGTAGCCGAACTGGTTGCTGCGCGAATTGTGGTGGTCGGGAAAGAGGGGCTTTGACTGCGCGTGGGTATGGCGATGCGGAAGATAGGTGCCGAAATAAAAGAGCTGGAATGACGACAGGATGCCCGGCACGGCGAAAAACAGCAGGATGTTTTCCACCCTGGCGCCGAGCAGCAGGTAGACGCCGACGCGGATCGCCATGATAAGCAGTTCCCGTTGCCGGAAGTAGGTTTTCAGGAAGCGGCCATACCAGGCGATTGCCTGTCCCGGCGTGTCCGGCGCGAAATCTGGATCGTCCACCGAGCCGGGATTGCGATGGTGCGCATGATGCTTGGGGCACAGCTGCCTAAATGAAAAGCCGGCATACAGTCCGACGGCCAGCGCGCCGATGCGGTCGCCCGCCGCGCGGTTGGCCGGCCACAGCGAGCCATGCATGGCGTCATGGGCAACGATATACATGCCGACCGACAACCAGGTCAGCAACAAAATCAGGCCGAGCGACAGAAGCGGACGTGACAGGTCGGCGAAGAACACGCCGTAGACATGCAGGACGAGCCAAGCGCCCATGATCAGCGCGGTCAGAAACAGCCCGATCCATGTCTGCCTGGCGGAGCTCATGGCACTTTCTTTCTTTCGCGCAGCTCCTCACGCAAGGCCTCCACCGGCGGCGTGTACAGAAAGCCGAAGGAAACAGCGCCCTCGCGGGTGCGCACCGCGTGGTGCAGGTGATGCGCTGTCTTCAGGCGTTGCAGATAACGGTTCTTCGGCTGCCACTTGAGCGGCAGACGCCGGTGGATCAGCACATCGTGGAGAATGCTGTACAGCAAGCCGTAGAGCGTGATGCCGAATGCCACCCACCACAGCGGCGCATCGGTGCCGCCGCCCACTGCGAAGAGGATAATCGTCGCCGATGCGAACACCACCGCGTAGAGGTCGTTCTTTTCCCACCGGGCGGATTTGCCGGGCAGGTGATGCGACTGGTGCCAGCCCCAGCCGATGCCATGCATGACGTACTTGTGGAACAGCGTCACGGCGAATTCCATGACGAGCAGAGTGGCAACGACGATCAATATGTTGGAAAGCTTCATGCCGGGCGATGTCGGTTCAGCCGGGGTTCGCTTGAGCGGCCGGCAATTCTTGCTGCATTTGCTGAGGGTGTCGACTTTTGGACTAGGTATCCGGCGCGATGTTCAGACGTGCGGAGTGCCGGGTTTTAAAATACTGTATTTCTGTCGTAGACAAAGAGGGTGTTTGTGCAAGTATGATGTCGATCAAACTGCTTGATTCCCGATTGACTATTTGTGCTTCGGGGTAACCGAGAATCTTGCAATTGATCACTGTGGGATTTCTGTAAGACAGGACCGCCAAAGATTGATGACGGACTAGGGACGGAAATTGTGCAGGCGTAAGGTACAAGGGGAAGAGGACCTTGCAGGATTGTCAGATAAGCAAATTCGACTGTCCGCCTTCTGATTGCTAAATTCTTGCTTCGCCGCCAAAAACCAAAAGCCCCGCACGCTCACGCGCCGGGGCTTTCGCAACAAATGACTTCCGGTGCCAGTGATTTACTTCCCCGGATCCTTCATATCCGCGAACTTGTCGAACTCGACGTTGTACAACTCGCCGTTCACCTTCTCCACCTTACGCACATACACCGTTTGCACAACGTCGCGCGTGGCCGGGTCGATCATGATGGGCCCGCGCGGGCTGTTGATTTTCATGCCCTTGAGCACGTCCATCGCCTTGTCGCCGTCAATCTTGCCGTTGAGCTTCTTCGCCACTTCATAGATCGCATGCATGCCGTCATAACCGGCCACCGCCATGAAGTTCGGGCGGCCACCATTCGGGTTGGCATCGGCGAACTGTTTCAGGAAGGTCTTGTTTTCGGGTGAATCATGGGCGGCGGAATAGTGGAAGGTAGTGATCACGCCGAGCACCGCATCGCCCATTGCCGGGAGCACGTGGTCGTCGGTGAGATCGCCGGTGGCGATGACCTTGATGCCGGCATCGGCGAGGCCGCGCTCGCGGTAGCCCTTCATGAAGGCGATGCCCTGTTCACCCGCCGGCACGAAGATGAAGACCGCTTCCGGCTTGGCGTCCTTGATGCGCTGGATGAAGGGGGCGAACTCCGGATTGCGCAGCGGCACGCGGATCGATTCCAGCACCTGTCCGCCGCCGCCGGTGAAGGTGTTCTTGAAGGCGGTTTCGGCATCGATGCCGGGGCCGTAGTCGGCTACCAGCGTCACCACCCGCTTGATGCCGTTTTTCGCCGCCCAGGTCGCCATTGGCGCTGAAATCTGGGGCAGGGTCATCGACACGCGGGCGATGTAATCGGACTTGGTCGTGATGACGGAGGTCGCCGCGTTCATGATGATCATCGGCTTCTTCGCCTGCTGCGCGATTGGCGCCACCGCCAGCGCTTCCGGCGTCAAACCAAAGCCGGCGAGGAAATCCACCTTGTCGCGCACCACCAGTTCCTGCGCCAGCCGCTTGGCGACTTCCGGCACCGGGCCGGTGGTGTCCTTGGCGATGATCTCGATCTTCTTGCCGGCGACGGTGTCGCCATGCTGTTTCATGTAGGCCTTGATGCCGCCTTCCATCTGCTTGCCGTAATCGGCAAAGGGGCCGGAGAACGGCGCCACCAGTCCGATTTTGATGGTTTCCTGCGCCTGCGCGCCGAACGACATCAGACCCGCCACGCCGATTGTCGCAACCGATCTCCATAGTGTCTTCAGTTTCATGCCTGTCTCCTCTTGTAATGATCTGGAAGTACGCCATACGAACCTGGCCGGAACATTGATCCTGATCCATGCCGAAGCCGATTTGCCGATCGATCATATCCCACGATATGTTCGTTCAACAGATACCTGTGCGGTAGGCGAACCGTTTGTCCGAAAACCCTGCTATCAGCGGTGCAGGGCTTCCGCCTGCTGGCGGAATTGTTTCGGCGACAGGCCGGTTGCCCGCTTGAAGAAGCGGGTGAAGTAGGCCGGGTCGGCAAACCCGACGGCATAGGCAGCCTCGCTGACCGTCATCGAGGTATAGATGAGGGTGCGTTTCGCTTCGAGAACAATACGTTCATGAATCATCTCCAGCGCGGATTTGCCAGCCGTCTGCCGGCACAGCAGGTTGAGATGGGCGGCGGAAATGCCGAGCGCCGCCGCATAGGCCGCGACCGGCTGATGACTCAGGTATTGTTCCTCCAGCATGTCGCAGAAACGCACGAAGTGGCCGCCGGAGCGGGGAGCCGGGCGGGATTGCGAAGGGGGTTGTTGCGGTTGCGCATCGAATGCGCTTCGCGTCAGGCGAATCAGGATGGTCGTCAGCAGCGCTTCCACCAGTGCCTCGCGCTGCGGCAGGTTGGCGGCATATTCCTCGTTGATCGCATGGAACGACATCCGCAGGGAATCGCCTTCGGCATCCTCCGCGAGCCGGTGCAGGCTCGGACGTCCGAAGCGGGCGAACCGGCTGGCGAAGCGGTCGCCGAGGCGGCGCGTCAGCTGATGAATCAACGGATAGGCGAGGGTGAATACATACCCGACGGCATCACGCTCGAAGCGGAAGCCGTGAATGCAGAACTGCGGAACCATCAGCACTTCCCCGGCCTGCATGCGGCTGGTCCTGTCGTCGAGCCGGACCTCGGCTTCGCCCTTCTCCAGGTAGAGGATCTGGAACAGGCCGCTGTGCTGGTGCGGCTTGATATGCCAGTTGTGCAATTTGCTGCGGGCGGCGATCGCCTCGCAGTGCACCATGTCCGGCGTCGGCCACGGCTCCCGTTCGCCATACAGCTTGTAAGTCGGAATGGGAGGAATGGCGGTGTCCGTGTCCATGGAGGGCGGGTTCCTTGCGCGTGACCGTAAAACCGGATCGTATCAGAAGCGGAAAATATGCGAAAAGTGCAAATGTTTCGCATAAAAGTCCCTTCCAGGAAGCGCGGTTTCATCCGACTATGAATGGAAACAACATCCTTATTCGCCTCGCCCCGGATGGCCGGCGGCCAGGGAGACCGGAGACGAACAATGAAGACACAGGTAGCCATCATCGGCGCCGGCCCGTCCGGCTTGCTGCTCGGCCAGCTGCTCCACCTGCAGGGCATCGACACGGTCATCCTCGAAGCGCGCACGCCCGAATACGTGCTGAGCCGGATACGCGCCGGCGTGCTGGAGCAAGGCACGGTCGACCTGCTGCGCGAGGCACAGGCGCATTCCCGCATGGACCGCATCGGCCTGATACATGAAGGCGTAGCCCTGTCGTTCAACGGCCGCTGCGAACGCATCGACCTGAAAAACCTGAGCGGCGGCAAGACGGTGATGGTCTACGGACAGACCGAAGTCACCCGCGACCTGATGGATGCGCGCGCCGGCAACGGCGGCATCAGTATCTATGAAGCGCAGGATGTCCGGCTGCATGATGTTTACTCGGACAAGCCGCGTGTCACCTTCGTCAAGGACGGGGAAGAGGTGACGCTGGAATGCGACTTCATCGCCGGCTGCGACGGCTTCCACGGCGTATCGCGGCAGTCGGTGCCGGCGGATGCGATCAAGACGTTCGAGCGCGTCTACCCGTTCGGCTGGCTTGGCATCCTGTCGGAAACTCCGCCGGTGTCGCATGAGCTGATCTACGCCAACCACCCGCGCGGCTTCGCGCTGTGCAGCATGCGGCATTCGATGCTGAGCCGCTACTACGTGCAATGCACGCTGGAAGACAAGGTGGAGGAATGGCCCGATGAGCGCTTCTGGGAGGAATTGAAGATTCGGCTGCCCGCGCATGCCGCCGCATCGCTGGTGACCGGCCCGTCGATTGAAAAGAGCATCGCGCCGCTGCGCAGCTTCGTTGCCGAGCCGATGAAATTCGGGCGCTTATTCCTGGTCGGAGACGCCGCGCACATCGTGCCGCCAACCGGCGCCAAGGGACTCAATCTCGCCGCCGGCGACGTGCGCACGCTGTACCGCATCCTGCGCAAGCATTACCAGGAGGGCCGGTCGGACCTGCTGGACCGGTATTCGGAGATATGCCTCAGGCGGGTCTGGAAAGCCGAGCGGTTCTCGTGGTGGATGACGTCGATGCTGCACAAGTTCTCGGACGATCCGTTCGCCCAGCGCATCCAGCTCGCCGAACTGGAGTACTACACCGGTTCCCTCGCGGGCCGGACCACCATTGCGGAAAACTATGTCGGCCTGCCTTACGAACCGATAGAGTAATCACCGCGCCGCAGCGGGACCGCGTCAGTGCTCGTGCCGGATCACCGTGGCCGGCAGCACCGGGCGGTGCGCCTCGCGCTCCAGCCGGTCCTCGATCTCGCCGAGCTGGGCCGCCATGGAATTTCCCGACTCTTCCAGCGACATGCTCAGCTTCTGTTCCATGCGGTCGATGCGAGCCTGTATGGCGGCATTGGATTCCGCATCCCGTACCGCCACCGCCTGCAGTTCCCCTTCGATGAAGCGCCGCAGCTCGGTGAAACGCGATGCCTCGGCGCGGTCGGCAAGTTCGCGGTGCGCCTGCAGTTCGCGCGCATGGCGGCGCGCTTCCAGCAGTACCGAGGTTTGCAGGGTGACGATGTATGTCAGGAATACGGCAGCGAGGACGGCCAGCAGGCCCAGCATGATCATGCCGAGCGGCGCAACGATGGTCGCCACCCCGAACGACACCGTCGTCGTGGCGAGGAAGGCGTTCCAGTTCAGCGCCACGAAGGCGATGATGAGGATCAGCACCGCCGCTAAAAATACATTACGCAGTTTCAAGGCTATTCTCCTTGTGGAAATTCCGGAGGCAACCGTCCGCATGCCGCTCGCTGCCATGGGTCGCCAAATCTTCGGCTCGTATAAGAATGAGTTGAATTAATCCAATTTGTTCCACAGTCAAGCTTGATATGGACGAAACCGAAAGAGCCGTCGGCACGTATATGACTCGTGACCAATGAGCGTGCAGCGCCGCGAGCGCATTCCCGCGCTTCGGTGTAAGGTTTCAGCTCGGCGCGCGACTTAGACAAAACCGGCGGCGAAACTGTCTGGCAGGAAACGGACGCGGGGCCAGTATGCGGGCTCGCGTAAGAGAGGCGATTCATATAACAAGGACGACTTCGATGCTTGCGATCATCGGCGGAACAGGGGTGTACCAGCTTGACGGACTGGAAGTATTGGACAACATCGACGTGCAAACGCCGTTCGGTGCGCCGTCGGCACAGATAGTGCGCGGTCGCATGGGCCATCAGGAAATCCTTTTCCTGGCAAGGCATGGCACGCAGCACACCCACTTGCCGCACGAAATCAATTACCGCGCCAATATTTTCGCGCTCAAGTCGCTGGGCGCAACGCAGATCATCGGCATTTCCGCTGTCGGCAGTCTGCGCGAACAGATCGCGCCCGGCGACCTCGCCGTCCCCGAGCAGTATTTCGATTGGACCAGGGGGCGTCGCGCAGCCAGCTTCTTCGGCGGCGGCATTGCGGCCCACATCTCCACCGCCAATCCGGTCAGCGGCCAGCTTGCGCGATGGATCGCCGCCCATGCCGGCAGGCTAGGCATCACGCTCCATGGCGGCGTCACCTACGCCTGCGTCGAAGGCCCGCGGCTCGGCACCCGCGCCGAAAGCCATTTTCTGCGGCAGGCCGGCTGCGATCTCGTGGGCATGACGAATGTGCCGGAAGCCTTTCTCGCCCGCGAGGCGCAGATCTGCTACGCCACGATCGGCATTGCCACTGACTACGACTGCTGGATGGAAGACCCGGCCCAGCATGTGAGTGTCAGTTCCATTTTCACGCTGTACCGCCAGAGCCTGGAAAAAGTGCGCGACCTCCTGGTCGCCCTGCTCAATGACGACAGGGCGCCCGAGGAGCCGGAAATCCGCTCCGCGCTCGCTCATGCCATGCTGACGCCGGAGAGCGCTCTGAATGAAGAGCAACTCGACTGGCTTGCAGTTCTCAAACGCTGAACCCGATCTGGAGATCACCCGATGCATGCCACCTACCCGCTGCTGAAAAAGACCGATTTCCCTCCGATCCGGCGGAAGACGCTCGATACCCTGCAGGTCAACCTCGGCTACAAATGCAACCAGACCTGCCAGCACTGCCACGTCAATGCCGGGCCGACCCGCAAGGAAATGATGGATAGGGAAACCGTCGATCTCGTCTTGCAGGTGTTGCGGGACCGGAAGCTGTCGACGCTGGACGTCACCGGCGGCGCGCCGGAAATGAACGACCACTTCCGCCACCTGGTGCGGGAGGCGAGGGCACTCGGCGTGCGTGTGATCGACCGCTGCAACCTCACCATTCTTTTCGAGCCGGGTTATGAGGACATGGCTGAATTCCTGGCGCGGCATGAGGTGGAAATCACCGCGTCGCTCCCATGCTATTCGCAGAAAAATGTCGACCAGCAACGTGGCGACGGCGTGTTCGACAAGAGCATCGCCGGCCTGCGACTGCTCAATTCGCTCGGCTACGGACGCGATGGCGGCCCGGCGCTCAGCCTGGTGTACAACCCGCAGGGACCGTCGCTGCCGCCGAACCAGCAAAAACTGGAAGCGGATTACAAGCGCGAGCTGATGCAGCATTTCGGCATCGACTTCACCCGCCTGTATGTGCTGGCGAACATGCCGATCCAGCGTTTCGGCAGCATGCTGATCTCGAAGGGGCAGTTCGTCGACTACATGAACCTGCTCAAGCACAACTACAGCAGCGCCAATCTCGACGGCGTGATGTGCCGTACGCTGGTAAGCGTGGACTGGCAGGGGCATTTGTACGACTGTGACTTCAACCAGATGCTGGCGATGCCGGCACGCCTGAATCGCACTGGCAGGCCGCATCTGCGGGACTTGCTGGAGCGCGAAGTGGAGGGTGAGCCGATTGCGATCGCGGATCACTGCTACGGGTGTACGGCCGGACAGGGGAGCAGTTGCGGAGGGGCGTTGGCAGCTTGAGGATGTAGCTGGGGATGAAGCCGGGGTTTCGCAATGCATGCATTGCGCCGGCTGAATCGGAGCCGCCTATGAGCGGCGACGTGGACAGGTTGTAAGCGAACCCGCTCCTTCCCCCTCGTAGGGGAAAGGCTAGGATTGGGTGTGAAGGCCGTGCAACTGCATGTGATGGCTCAACCTCACTACCCCCATCTCACCCTTCCCCCTGCGAGGGGGAAGGAGCTCTTCGGATCAGTTTCGTAGTGAGTCTTCATGGCGATTGACCTATCAAAGCAAAATTCAAAACCGAGTTCAACCAACAACCCCAAAAAATGAACCGCCAAAAACTCCTCATCCTCCTCGCCATCACCGCCGCCGTCGCGGCGTTCTTCCTCCTCGACCTCGACCGCTACTTCAGCCTCGACTTCCTCAAATCCAGCCAGCAATCCTTCCGGTCCTACTACGAGGCGCATCCGGCGCAGGCGATGCTGATCTACGTCGCCATCTACATCACGGCAACCGCGCTGTCCCTCCCCGGCGCCACCATCATCACGCTGGCCGGCGGCGCGCTGTTCGGCCTCGCCATCGGTACGCTGCTGGTATCGTTCGCGTCCGCCATCGGCGCCACGCTCGCCTTCCTCATGTCGCGCTACCTGCTGCAGGACTGGGTGCGCGGACGATTCGGCAAGCGCCTCGCGCCGATCGACGAGGGCATCGCGCGCGACGGTCCGTTCTACCTCTTCACCCTGCGGCTGGTGCCGCTGTTCCCGTTCTTCCTTGTCAACCTGCTGATGGGCCTGACGAAGATCCGCACCTGGACCTTCTACTGGGTCAGCCAGGTCGGGATGCTGGCAGGCACGCTGGTCTATGTGAACGCCGGCACCCAGCTCGCGCGCATCGACAGCCTGCGCGGCATCGCATCGCCGGCGGTGATCGGCTCCTTCATCCTGCTCGGCATCTTCCCGCTGGTCGCGCGCAAGGCGCTGCACGCTTTCAAGGCGCGGCAGGTGTATGCGAAGTGGAAAAAGCCGGCAAAATACGATCGCAACCTGATCGTCATCGGCGCGGGCGCGGCAGGGCTCGTGACGTCGTATATCGCCGCCACGGTGAAGGCAAAAGTCACCCTGATCGAAGGACACAAGATGGGTGGCGACTGCCTCAACTTCGGCTGCGTGCCGTCGAAGGCGCTCATCCGCTCGGCGAAGTTCGTCAAGCAGGCGCGTGAATCCGCCTCCCTTGGCATCGCCAAAGCCGATGTTAGTTTCGATTTTGCCGACGTAATGGCGCGCATCCAGCGGGTGGTCCGCGACATCGAGCCGCATGATTCGGTCGAGCGCTATACCGGCCTGGGCGTCGATGTGGTGCAGGGCAAGGCGAGGATCGTATCGCCGTGGGAAGTGGAAGTGAACGGACGACGCCTGACGACCCGCAGCATCGTCATCGCCGCCGGCGCGCGCCCGCTGGTGCCGCCGATTCCCGGCATCCATGATGCGGGTTATCTGACGTCGGATACGCTGTGGTCGCTGAAGGAACTGCCAAAGCGGATGGTGGTGCTCGGCGGCGGCCCGATCGGCTGCGAACTCGCGCAGGCATTCGCCCGTTTCGGCAGTGCCGTGACGCAGGTGGAAATGGCGCCGCGCCTGATGGGGCGCGAGGATGAGGATGTCGCCGCGCTTGTCACCGCCGCGCTGGAGAGCGATGGCGTAACGGTAATGACCGGCTTCAGGGCGGTGCGCTGCGAAAACAACGGCGGCATCAAGCGCCTGTTCGTGCAGCAGGACGGCGGCAGGGAAGTCGCCATCGAGTTCGACCTGCTGCTCTGCGCCGTCGGACGCGCCGCCCGCACCGAAGGCTATGGTCTCGAAGAACTCGGCATTCCGCTGACGCCGCGCAAGACCATCGACACCGACGGCTATCTGCAGACCCTGTATCCCAATATCTATGCCTGCGGCGACGTCGCCGGTCCGTACCAGTTCACCCACACCGCCGCGCACCAGGCATGGTTCGCCGCCGTCAACGCGCTGTTCGGCCAGTTCAAGCGCTTCCGCGCCGACTACAGCGTGATCCCCTGGTGTACCTTCACCGCGCCGGAAGTCGCCCGCGTCGGATTGTCCGAACAGGAAGCGAAGGAGCAGGGCGTCGCGTACGAAGTGGCCCGGTTCGACATTGCCGAGCTCGATCGCGCCATCGCCGATGAAGCGGCATCCGGCTTCGTCAAAGTGCTGACAGTCCCGGGGAAGGACCGCATCCTCGGCGTCTGTATCGCCGGCGAACATGCCGGCGAACTGCTGGCGGAATACGTGCTGGCGATGAAACACGGCATCGGTCTCAACAAGATACTCGGCACCATCCACACCTATCCTACGATGGCGGAAGCGAACAAGTACGTCGCCGGCGAGTGGAAGCGCGCCCATGCGCCCCAGAAATTGCTGCAATGGGTCGGCCGCTACCATGCCTGGCGGCTGGGCTGACGAAGGTAGGCCGATGCTGTCGATCATCCTGCCCGTACTGAATGAAGCAGAGCACATCGCCGCATCCCTGACGCGGCTGCAGGCATTGCGGGCCGACGACGTGGAACTGATCGTGGTCGATGGCGGCAGCAGCGACGACACGGTCAGGCTTGCAACGCCGCTGGCAGACAGGCTGGTTCATGCGCACCGCGGGCGGGCGCGGCAGATGAATGCCGGCGCCGCGCTCGCAAAAGGCGACATCCTGCTGTTCCTGCATGCCGACACGGAGCTGCCCCGCGATGCGCTGAACGCGATGCAAGAAGTGCGGGAGGGCCTCGCATCGCCGGCGCACGCATGGGGGCGATTCGACGTACGCATCGAAGGCCGCTCGCGGATGTTCGTCCTGATCGCGGCGCTGATGAACCTCCGCTCCCGCATCACCGGCATAGCGACAGGCGACCAGGCGATCTTTGTAAGGCGCGATGCGTTCAATGCGGTCGGCGGGTTCCCGGAACAACCGCTGATGGAAGATATCGAACTGTCCAGGCTGTTAAAGTCGCGAACGAAGCCGCTATGCTTGCGTGAGAAGGTAACCACCTCGGGCAGGCGATGGGAAAAATACGGTATCTGGCGAACGATTGTATTGATGTGGCGGCTGCGGTTGCTGTACTGGATGGGAATACCGGCGGAGCGGCTGGCGAAGGCGTACAGGTAATGCGAGCAAGCAAAGGCCGCGCATAGAGGCTATGGGGTTGAAATCCGCTTGGCGCTTTGGTCCCCATTTCTCCGGGAGAAGGAGTACGCGCTTGCAAGCGCGTACCGTTATGCAGGCGGACAGCATGCTGTCCTAATTCCCTGCAAAACCCTGCGCGGGAATGACAAGGATTAAATCGCTTTGCCGGTTGTGTGACCATCAAGAGTTTGAAGTTGCCGATAGGACGTCCACCGAGATGAAGAAGCCGAGAATGATCGCTACCTTAAAATGACTCCACAAAACTGCGCCCTCATCATCTTCGCCAAAGCCCCCATCCCCGGCCAGGTCAAAACCCGCCTCGCCCAAACAATAGGCGACCAAGCCGCAGCCCGCCTCGCCATCCGCATGCTCCACGACACCCTCCACCGCGCCATCGCCGCACAGGTCGGCCCGGTCGAACTCTGCTGCGCCCCCGATACTACCCACCGCGAATTCCGCCACGCCGCAGCGCAATACGACATCAGCCTCACGATGCAAGGCGGCGGTGACCTCGGCGAACGCATGTACCGCGCCCTCGAACGTGCGCTGCTGCGCCACCCGCGGGCACTGCTCGTCGGCACCGACGCACCAGGCTTGGGTATCACGCAACTCCGCCAGGCAGCTGATGCATTGCTCACGAACCCGGCGGTATTCGTGCCGGCGACCGACGGCGGATACGTGCTGGTCGGCATGAGCGAGCCGATGCTTTCCCTGTTCGATGACATTCCATGGAGTACCGCCGCCGTCATGCAGCGCACGCGCGAGCGCGTCGCGCAGCTTGGCATCGATGCGGTGGAACTGGACCCGGTCGATGACGTGGATGTACCCGACGATCTGAGGCATGTTCCGGCGGAGTGGCTCACATGAGGAACCGGCGAACGGCGGCGCTCATGTTCCTCTTCATCGGGACTTCGATGAACCTGGCCGGCGCGGCCGAGGTACCAGCCTTTTCCGCGATGGCTCCCGGCGCGTCGATAGAAGGATGGCAGCCATTGCGTCCTGCGCCGAACGCGCCCGACACCCGTTACGCCCTGGTAAAGGAAGGCGACCGCACGGTACTGAAGGCGGAAGCACAGGCATCGATGTCCGGGCTGGTCCATACCGTGCGGGTAGACCTTCGCAAGACACCCTTCCTGAGATGGCGCTGGAAAATCGCCGCACCCTTGAACAGCGCGGATATGCGGGAGAAGGCCGGCGACGACTATGCCGCCCGCATCTATGTGATGTTCGATTACCCGATAGAGAAGCTGCCCTTCGGTACCCGCGCCAAGCTGAAGCTGGGCGAGGCGCTCTATGGGCAAAAGCTTCCCACCGCCGCGCTGAATTACATCTGGGACAACCGCCAGCCGGTCGGCACCATCCAGCCCAATACCTATACCGACCGCGCCCGCATGATCGTGGTGGAAAGCGGTGCCGGCAAGGCCGGACAATGGGTTACCGAAACCCGCGACCTGCGTGTCGACTTTCGGGCCGCATTCGGCGAGGAAGCGCCGGATGTGATTGCCGTGGCGCTGGCCACCGACACCGACAACACCGGCGAAAACGTGGTGGCGTGGTATGGCGACCTGCAATTCCTGCCGGAAGGAAGCGGCCGATGAAACGGCTGGTGCTGGTCGGCGCAGGACACGCACATGCACGCGTGCTGCTTGATTTCGCGCATCGCCCCATGGCGGATGTCGAGATCGTGCTGGTCTCGCCGGTCGCCCTGGCGCCGTATTCCGGCATGGTGCCGGGATGGCTGGCGGGCCATTACACCTGGGAAGAATGCTGCATCGACTTCGTGTCGCTGTGCCGGCGCGCCGATGCCGCCCTGCGGCCGAGTGCGGCGATCGCGCTCGACCCGGCGCAGCGGGTGCTGCTGCTGGCGGATGGCGAGTGCGTCGATTATGACTTTCTTTCCATCGATATCGGCGCCACGCTGACGCCACCCAAAGCCGAACGCATGGCACTGCTGCCGGTGCGGCCGCTGTCGGCAATGCAGCTGCGATGGGATGCGCTGCTCGACGAGATCCGCACGCTCGGGGCAGGCACCGTGTACCGGGTGGCAGTCGTGGGCGGCGGCGTGGCTGGCGTGGAAAGCATGCTGGCGATGCACCGCCGCTTCACCGGGCTGGCCCCGCAGGCGGAGTTTCGGTTCACGTTGGCCACGCAAGGCGACGAACTGCTGCCGGGCATGGCGGCGGGCGCGGTCAGGCGGCTTGCTGCTCACCTGGCCCGGCGCGGCATCGAGGTGTTGCACGGCTTTTCGGCGGAGACCGTCGATGGCGTGCAGATCGTCGGGGAAGACGGCAGGACGATCGCCGCCGATGCGGCGTTGTGGGCAACCGGCGCGCAGGCATACCGGTGGCCGCGACAGGCGGGCCTGCAGATCGATGAGCGCGGATTCATCCGGGTGGACGAAGCCCTGCGGTCCACATCGCACCCGAACGTATTCGCCGCCGGCGACTGCGCCGGATGGGGCAAGCCGTTGCCGAAAGCCGGCGTGTTCGCAGTGCGGATGGGGCCGGTACTGTCGCATAACCTGCGTGCGGCGATCAATGGCGCGTCGCTGACAACGTATCGGCCGCAGCGCCGGTATCTGATGCTCGTCGGCACGGGAGATGAACATGCGGTTGCGGTGCGCGGTGGTTTGTCGGCGGAGGGGCGCTGGGCCTGGCGGTGGAAACAGGGAATCGATCGGCGGTTTTTGGTGAGGTATAACAGGGAATAGCCAGCCGGTTTTTTTAGGATGAATGGTTTGTCACTGCACGAATGAATTTATAGTCAGGTTCCTTTCCTTCTCCGGGGAAGGGGAGCGGTCACTTGCCTTGCACGCAATAGGATTCCCCTGCTGCAAGAAACACATACCGGAGTTTTCCACAATCCGCAGCATCAACTTAACGTCAGGAGGTTCTATGCCCAAAGCAATCTGGAGCGGCGCCGTCATCGCCGAAGCATCCGATAGCGAAGTGGAAGTGGTAGAAGGAAATGTGTATTTCCCCATGGATAAGGTCAACCAGCAATATCTTGTCCCCAGCGACAAGGTCACAACTTGTCCATGGAAGGGCAGCGCCAATTACTTCCACGTGACCGTCAACGGCGAAGAGAACAAGGATGCCGCATGGATCTACCGCCAGCCGTTTGACGCGGCGAAACAGATTACCGGGCATGTGGCGTTCTGGCGCGGCGTGACTGTGGAGAAGTAATCGGCAAGTTTGTAACAAAATGTGTAATTTTTATCATCGCGGATAAACAGACAAGCGGTTACGCAAGGCGTATCTGCCATATTGATGAATTGGCACGCAATCTGCTGAAGGCGCGGCATGCGAACAACTTTTTAGTGAGGTGCCATCATGAATGTCCGTCGATTCGCCCTGATATTCGGGATCATCTATGTCGTCGTCGGCCTCGCCGGCTTCGTGCCCGGGCTGCTGCAGCAGCCTGCCGGCGGCGATCCATCGCTTACTGTGGATACCCTGCACGGCCGTCTGCTGGGCCTGTTCCCGGTCAACGTGCTGCATACGCTCGTCCACCTCGCCATCGGCATCTGGGGCCTGATTGCGGCCAAGAGCGTCGGTGCCGCCACCGGCTATGCAAAAAGCCTGGCAATCATTTACGCCTTGCTGGCGATCATGGGATTGGTCCCGGGACTGAACACCATGTTCGGACTGGTGCCGCTGCACAGCCATGATGTCTGGCTCCACGCGGGAACGGCACTGATTGCCGGCTATTTCGGTTTCGTCAAGAAGCACGATACCGCTCATCCGCAGCGCGTCTGAGTCATCCCGGCGAAAGCGCTGGTGAGTCAGAAAAGCAGCCCGCAAGGCCATTGCCTTGCAGGGCTGCATCGCTTGTTTGCCGGGAGATTGCATGAAGACCGAAAAGGAAAAAATGCTGGCCGGCGAACTCTACGATCCGCTCGACCAGCAACTCTGCGATGAGCGGCGGCGCGCCCGCCTGCTCTTCAAGGCGCTCAACGATACGCGCGACGACCAGATGGAGGAACGCAGCCGCCTGCTCAAGGAGCTTATTCCATCGGCCGGGCCGAACGTCTGGATCGAGCCTCCCTTTTACTGCGACTACGGCAGCAACATTCTTCTCGCCGGCAAGGTATTCATCAACTTCAATTGCGTCATCCTCGACGTCGCACCGGTCCGTATCGGCAACGGCGTGCTGATCGGCCCGGCAGTGCAGATCTATGCCGCCACGCATCCGCTGACAGTAGCGGAACGCAGGGCGGGAGTCGAATTCGGCAAGGGCATCGAGATCGGCGATGACGCATGGATAGGCGGCGGCGCAATTCTCTCGCCCGGCGTCCGAATAGGGAAGGGCTCGATCATCGGCGCCGGCAGCGTCGTGACCCGGAACATCCCGGAAGGCGTCGTTGCCGCCGGCAATCCCTGCCTCGTACTTCGTCCAGTCGACTAGCTTTTTCACAAGCTGCCGCAATCGCGGATGTTCAATCGGAACTGACCATTCAGCTTGCCGTTCTTCAGTATTTCCCTGGCTTACGCCCGTTCTGCACAGTAAAACCGGTTTCTGAAAGCAGTGCAAATTCGTTACACATATATTAGAATGCGAATCGTTATCGTTTAGATTCAAAAAAAGTCCCTTCGGCCGATCCGCCCGAACAACCTGACAGGACCCTGAATGACGTTCCGCATCAAGATTTCCATTCTCGCCGCTGCGCTCATCAGCATGTCGCCGGCGCAAGCCCAGGACAATGTGCTGAATCTTTATTCCGCACGTCACTATCAAACCGACGAAATTCTGTACAGCAACTTCACCAATCAGACCGGTATCCGCATCAATCGCATCGAAGCCGATGATGCCGCGCTGATGGAGCGTCTGCGCACCGAGGGCAAGAACAGCCCGGCCGACGTGATCTTGCTGGTCGACGCCGCCCGCCTGTGGCGTGCCCAGGTCGAAGGCATGTTCCAGCCGGTGAAGTCCAAGGTGCTGGAAGAGCGGATTCCCGCCAACCTGCGCGGGGGCGACGAAGGGCAGGGCGCGCAATGGTTCGGCCTGTCCACCCGGGCGCGCGTCATCGTCTATAACAAGGTGCGCGTCAAGCGCGACGAGGTTGCCACCTATGAGTCGCTGGCTGATCCCGTCAACAAGGGCAGGGTCTGCACGCGCTCCGGCGCGCACCCGTACATGTTGTCGCTGGTCGGTGCCATGCTCGAACGTAACGGCGAAGCAGCGACCGAGAAATGGGCGCAAGGCATGGTCGCCAACTTCGCGCGTCCGCCGCAGGGCGGCGACACCGATCAGATCAAGGGTGTGGCAAGCGGCGAATGCGGCGTGGCGCTCGTCAATTCCTACTACTACGCGCGCCTGCTGCGTTCCACCAAATCCGAAGATCGCGAGATGATGAACAAGGTCGGTTTCGTCTGGCCGAACCAGGAAAGCTCCGGCACTCACATCAACATCGCCGGTGGCGCGGTCGCCAAGAATGCCCGCCAGCGCGACGCCGCCGTCAAGTTCCTCGAATATCTGGCCAGCGATGACGCCCAGGCCTACTTCGCCAACGGCAACAACGAATGGCCGGTGGTAAGTTCTGCGGTCGTCAAGAATCCGGTGCTGCAGCAGATGGGCAAGTTCAAGACCGAGAACGTCTCCATCACCGCCATCGGCAAGAACCAGGTCTCCGCGCAGAAGATACTCGACCGCGTCGGCTACAAGTAATCCGTTTTTTGTTTTTCGTTTCAAGAGGTCGCAGCCAGCCATTCCCTGAAGATAGCCAGCCTGACGATACAGATAACTTTACCTACAGGGATACACAATGAAGAAGAAATTGGCGACGCGCCGGCCGACGCAGGATAACGCACGTGCGCAGCAGACCTCGACACCGTCACAAATTGAAATCCGCCGCCCGTCCAGCCTGCCGCTCGGCGCGCTCATGCTGGCGGCATCGTTCTCCGCGGTGGCGCAAACCACCGCACAGCCTCCTTCCTCCCCCGAACAGGTGATGCCCGCCGTGGACGTGAAGGGGCAGCAGGAAACGCTGAGCAAGGAGTCGTTCCGCACGACGACGACCGGCATCGGCAAGGGCAACCAGGAACTGCGCGACATTCCGCAGTCGGTCACGGTGATGACCGAGAGGCTGATGGACGACCGCAATCTCGACGACTTCCGCGAAGTGCTGCGCACCACCGCCGGCGTGACCTTCCAGGCCGGCGAGACGGGTGAGGAAGATGTGCGCCTGCGCGGCTTCTCGCTCGGCCAGGCGGGCGACATCTACACCGACGGCATGCGCGATGCCGCATTGTATGAGCGTGACACGTTCAACAATGACCGCATCGAAGTCCTGAAGGGTTCGGCATCGATGTTGTTCGGCAAAGGCTCGACCGGCGGCGTCGTCAATCAGGTCAACAAGACACCGTTCCTGTTTAACCAGAACGAAGTGACTTACACCCTCGGCACCGGAGAACTGCACCGGTTAACCGGCGACTTCAATATTAAGACCGGTGACGACGCGGCCCTGCGCCTGAACGCAATGGTGCATAACGCCGAAAACTGGGGCGCCAGGCAAAAGAAATTCGGCATTGCGCCGACGTATAGCTGGGGCATCGGCACCCGCGATGAATTCACTGTCGGCCTGTTCCACCTGCGTGTCGAGGGCCGGCCCTTGTACAACCATCCGTGGTTCCTGTCGGGCGGCACGCGCGGCGAAATCATCGAGACGCTGCCGGCGAAAAATTACTACGGCCTCGCCAGCGACTATCTCGATACGCAGGCTACGTACGGAACCGTCGGCCATGTTCACCGCTTCGACAACGGCAGCCAGCTCAAGACCACGCTGCGTCACGGGCGGTATGAGCGCGATCTTTGGGCCAGTGTGATCCGCTTCGGTACCGGCACCACTCCCGGCAATCTGAGCGGTGCGACCGTGATCAACCGCACGCCGAAGGGACGGATCGGCGTCAGCGACACAACCCAGCTGTCGAGCGACTTCACCGGCAATTTCAACTGGGGCGGGCGCAACCATTCCATCCTGGCGGGCGTCGATGTCTACAACGAGGATGCCAAGCGTGACTACAACTCCATCGGCACGCCCGTGGTCGCCAAACCGAACACCACGGTCGGCAGGCCGAACGATGGCGCATCCGTTGCCGACACCCGGATCATGCGCGGCTATAACAACTTCGATGCACGCAACATCGGCTTGTACTTGCAGGACATGGTGAGTGTCACCCCGACGGTCAAACTGCTCGGCGGCTTGCGTTTCGATCACTTCGAAGCATCCTATGTTGCGCGCGACGGGGTCTCTTTCAAGCGTAATGACAACCTGTGGTCGCCCCGTGTCGGCGCATTGTTCCAGCCCAGCGATGTCGCGTCCTACTACGCGTCCTTCGGCACCTCCTACAACACCTCCGGCGACACCTATCAGTTTGCGGTCAATTCGCCCAACCTCAACGATGCGAGGACGCCGGCCGAGAAAAGCCGCAACCTGGAAGTCGGCGGCAAATGGGAACTGTTCGAAAAGCGTGCCTCACTCGGCGTGGCGGCCTTCTATAGCGAGAAGTACAACGAGCGCAATACCGACGAGGATAGCGCGGCGACACAACAGCTGTTGTCCGGCAAGCGTCATGCGACCGGCATGGAGTTCAACCTGGCCGGCCGCATCACGCCGAAGTGGGAAGTCTTCTTCAACCATACCTGGATTCCAAATGCCAAGATCGACAAGAGCAACGTGGCACGCAACGCAGCCGGTACCGGCGCGCAGGTTGAAGGCGACCGCCCCGGCCTGACGCCCAAACACAGCAGCAGTCTCTGGACCACCTACCGCGTGTTGCCTGCGCTGCGCCTTGGCGCCGGTCTTACTTATCGCGGCGAGCAGAACCCGGAAGGTGCGCGTCACGTCACGGCCGGCAGCTTCACCGTATTTGACGCCATGGCCGAGTACACGATCAACGAAACCTGGACGGCCAAGCTCAACGTCACCAATCTGACCGACAGGCTGTACGCGGATTCGCTGTACCGCGGCTTCTACGCGCCGGGCGCCCCGCGTCGTGTAGAACTGACACTGAAGGCGATGTTCTAAGGCGACGCATGCTACTGCACCTGAAAAACGTTCTTACCCGCGACGAACTCGCCACCGCCCGGGCCCTGCTCGGGCCTGGTGCGCCGTGGGTGGACGGGCGCAGCAGTGCGGGCGGTCAGGCGGTCGCCCGCAAGAACAACGAGCAACTGGCGCAGGACAGCGATGTCTCGCGACAGTTGCAGGCGCTGATACTCGGCGCCGTGCAGCGCGACCCGATGTTTTTCTCCGCGGCGCTGCCTCGGAAGATCTTCAATCCGCTGTTCAACCGCTACAGCGGTGACAGCAACCATTACGGCGCGCATATCGACGGCGCCGTGCTGCATTCCCGCAATCCGGCGCAATGGGTGCGGACCGACCTTTCCTGCACCGTGTTTTTGGCCGAACCGGATGAGTACGACGGCGGCGAGCTGGTGATCCAGGATATGCAGAGCGAGCGGCGCATCAAGCTGGCCGCCGGCGATCTCGTGCTGTATCCCGGTACCTCGCTGCATCAGGTCACGCCGGTGACGCGCGGCGCGCGGCTGGCGAGCTTCTTCTGGATAGAGAGCATGGTGCGCGGCGACGACCAGCGCCGGCTGCTGTTCGAGATGGACATGGCGCTGCTCAAGCTGCGCGAGTCCCTCGGCGAGCAGGAACCTTCGGTCGTGCAGCTCACCGGTACCTATCACAACCTCCTGCGCATGTGGGCCGACACATGAGCAGGATCCCCGCGGTCGAGCCGATACCGCCAGGCATCGTGTCGCTGGAAGACCATGCGGCGCATGCCCATGCCCGCCTGGACGACAACGCATGGTCATATTTCAGCGGCGGCGCGGCGGACGAAATCACGATGCGCGCCAACCGCAGCGCATGGGATGGCATATCGCTGTCGACACGGGTGCTGCGCAACCTGGTGGGCGGCCATACGCGGGTGGAACTGCTTGGCAGAACGCTGGCGCATCCCATCCTGCTTGCGCCGGTCGCTTTTCAGCGGATGGCCCATCCGGACGGGGAAAACGCCACCGCATTCGCCGCCGCCATGCAGGGCGCCGGCATGGTGCTGAGCACCCAGGCGACCATCCTGCTTGAGGATGCCGCACGGATCGTTCTGAACGAGCCGGGGCGTGGTCCGCTATGGTTCCAGTTATACCTGCAACATGAACGCGGCTTCACGCGTGAACTGGTGCGGCGCGCCGAGGAAGCGGGCTACGAGGCGCTGGTCGTCACCGTGGATGCGCCCAGCAGCGGCGCGCGGGACAAGGAGCGACGCGCCGGATTCCGGCTTCCGCCGGGCATCGCCGCCGTAAATCTGGCCGGCATGCCGCCTGCGCAGCCCATCGAATTGCATGCGCACCAGAGCCGCATGTTCGATGCATTGCTGACCACCGCGCCGACCTGGGACGACATCGAATGGCTGAAAGGCATTACCCGGTTGCCGGTCATCCTGAAAGGCATCATGCACGAGGAGGATGCCCGCCTTGCCATCGAGTCCGGCGCAAGCGGCATCATCGTCTCCAACCACGGCGGCCGCACCCTGGACACGATGCCGGCCACCGCCGCCGTGCTCCCGCGCATCCGCGCTGCGGTCGGCGAGGCGCTACCAGTCCTGGTCGACGGCGGTATCCGGCGCGGTACCGATGTGCTGAAAGCCGTCGCGCTGGGCGCGGATGCGGTCCTGATCGGCCGGCCGTACCTGTTCGGGCTGGTCAACGCCGGCGCGATGGGTGTGTCGCATGTCATCCGGCTGCTGCGCGACGAGCTTGAAATCGCGATGGCGCTGTGCGGCTGCGCCACGCTGGCCGACGTCGATGCGAAGGTGCTCTTCAAATAGATATGACGGCCGGCTACTTTCCGTCGCGCGCCTCCGCAAGCGCAATCGTCAGGTGCTGCACCTTCTTCTTCAACTGGTCGCGTTCCTCCGTCAGTTCCGTCACCAGTTGCGTCAACCTGTGAATCTCGAGCTGCTCCGGCGTGGCGTCGTCAGGCGGTGGTGCAGGCTCGGGCTTGGGCGGGAGGCGTGCCTCGCGCACCTGCCGTGCCGCCTCGCGCAACTCCTTCTTTCCACCCGCGACCGCCGCCACCTGCTTCTCTTCGGGCAGGGAAGCCACCGCCGCAGCGGCGTTGATCGAAATCATTCCTGTCTTGACCGCATTCACGAGTTCCGGCGCGGCCGTTTTCTGAATCTTCTCGATCTGGCCGAGCGTCGCGCTGCTCACCCGCGCGGCGCGGGCGATGCTTTCCCTGGTGAGTTGCGGCAAGGTATCGGCGGGCACGGCAGCCGCTTCGGCGGCGGGCTCGGCAGGCGCCTTCTTATCCTGCGCCTGCGCCAGCCGGGCAGCGACGATTTCCTTCTTGCGCAGCGCCAGCACGCCGCGCTGAAAATCCGACACGCTGCGCCGCCCGAGATGATTGTCGATCATCCACAGATGCACATCGTCGATTGACTGAAACGTCTGATTTTGTACGGTATTGAAAGGAATGCCATGCTTCCGGCAGATGCTGTAGCGGTTGTGGCCGTCCACCAGCAGATCGCCCCACAGCACCAGCGCATCGCGGCAACCCTCGGCAAGCAGGCTGCGTTCCAGCGCGGCATATTCATCTTCGGTTAATGGGTCGATGTAGGCACGGAGATCTTCGTTAACGGTGATGGTCATGGTCCAGGCAAAGTAAAACGCGAGCGCGGTAGTGTACACATCGCCGGTGCTTTCGTGCGGGAATCCATGCGGGGCGTGTACAGACGTGCAATCGGGGCAAGCCCCGGCATCCCTGTCCCGGATATCTGGTCATTTTTTTAAATTGCCGCTGCGGCTATACTGCCATGGTCCAACGACCGCAGTTTTCCCCTGAATAATCCCTAGCAATATGCCAAATCTGCCGAGCGCCTTACTTCACGGTGATGGAGAACTCAAGTCATTGATCCGTAACAGGGACTGGTCCACCTCGCCGCTGGGATCGCCGGAGACATGGGATCCTTCCTTCGTGGCGGTGACCAGTTTTGCATTGGATTCCAAATTTCCAATGTTCCTGACCTGGGGTGATCAACTCGCATGCGTCTATAACGACGCGTATTCGGAGCTTCTCGGCAACAAGCACCCGTGGGCATTGGGCAGGCCTTTCGAGGAGGTGTGGCCGGATATCTGGAACGACGTCCATCCATTCGTGCAACGTGCGCTGTCCGGTGAATCCGTCTATCTCGAGAACCTGCCACTGACGATGCACCGCAAGGGGTACGACGAGGAGGTATGGTTTACCTTCACGTATTCCCCGGTGCGCGATGATCGCGGCATGGTCAGGGGGATGTGCTGTACCTGCGTCGAAACCACGCAGCAGGTGCTGACCGAACGCCGGCGTGAGGAAGAATTCGAACGATTGCGCGACCTGTTCCAGCAGGCGCCGGGCATGATGGCCGTGCTGCGCGGCCCACGGCATGTGTTTGAACTCGTCAACGAAGCGTACATCCACCTGGTCGGCGAGCGCCGGCAGATCGGCATGCCGGTGCGCGAGGCGCTTCCGGAACTGGAAGGGCAGGGCTTCTTCGAACTGCTGGACAAGGTGTATGCGACAGGCAAACCCTACGTGGGGCGCGCGGTTCCGATCACCTTGCGACGGAACGAGGACGGCACGCTCGACGAGCGGTTCGTGGATTTCATCTACCAGCCGATTCGCGACGAACGGGGCAATGTTTCCGGCATTTTTCTCGAAGGCAGCGACGTCACCGAAGCGGTCCGGGCCAATATGGCCTTGCGTGACAGCGAAGAAAGGCTGCGGCAGCTCGCCAACACGATTCCCCATCTTGCATGGATGGCCAATCCGGATGGCTATGTGCACTGGTACAACGACCGCTGGTATGAATTCACCGGCACCACCTTGCAAGGCGTGGAAGGATGGAACTGGACGAATCTCTTCGACGCCGAAGATTTGTCGCAGATGCTCGTCAAGTGGCGTCACGCCATCAGCACCGGCACGCCTTATGACGTCACCACCTCGATGCGCTCGGCCACCGGCGAGCGCCGGACGTTTTATGTCACCGCCGCGCCTTTGCGCGATGCAGCGGGAAAGATCGTTCAATGGTTCGGCACCAATACCGATGTCACCGATATCCAGCGTGCCCAGGAAGAACTGAAAGCGGCGAACCGGCGCAAGGATGACTTTCTCGCGATGCTTGCGCATGAACTGCGCAATCCGCTGGCGCCTATCAGCACCGCCGCCGAGCTGCTCAAGCTGGCGGGCCTGGACAAGGACAGGATTCGCCAGACCGGCGAAGTCATCACCCGGCAGGTTGCCCACATGACGGAACTGGTGGACGACCTGCTCGACGTATCGCGGGTCACGCGCGGACTGATCAAGCTGAAGGAAGAAGTGCTCGATATTGAGAACATCATCGCCGATGCGGTGGAGCAGGTGCATTCCCTGATTGAAGCCAAGCATCAATACTTCGTACTCGACGTGCCGGACCGGGTGTTGACCGTGAAGGGAGACCGCACCCGTCTCACGCAAGTGCTGACCAATATCCTCAACAATGCGGCCAAGTACACGCCGGAGTATGGCAACATCAGTTTGCACCTGGCACCGCGCGGCAGGCAGATCGACGTGACGATCAGGGACGACGGCATCGGCATCGCGCCCGAGCTGCTGCCTCATTTGTTCGAGTTGTTCACACAGGCGGAGCGAACGCCCGACCGCTCGCAGGGCGGACTTGGATTGGGGCTGGCCCTGGTCAGGAGCCTGGTGGAGCTGCATGGCGGCACCGTATCCGCGACCAGCCCCGGGCCTGGAAAGGGAAGCGAATTCACGATACGCCTGCCCCTGCTGGAGAGCGGCGTGGCGGAGCACGACGACCGCGCCGTGGCTGCAGATGCAAACCTGTCGCGCAACGCCAGGCAATGCCTGGTCGTGGATGACAATATCGATGCAGCGCATACCCTGGCCCTGATGCTGGAAACACTCGGCCATCGAGTTGCCGTCGAATATCATCCGGCCAAGGCGCTGGAGGCGGCGGGCCGCGTTGTGCCCGAGGTGTTCATCCTTGATATTGGCTTGCCCGAGATGGATGGGTACGAACTGGCAAGGCGCCTGCGCGCCATGCCGCAACTGGCCGGCGCCCTGCTCATCGCGGTGTCAGGCTATGGCCAGCAGGAGGATAAGGACCGGGCACTGCAATCGGGATTCGATCATCATCTGACCAAGCCGATCAGGCTGGATGATCTTCTCTGCCTGATCAATTAAACCCGGGCGATCTCACGTGTTCAGGCCTGACGCCGATGCCGACAGCATAAGCCGGCACGACACGCAATGCGGGCCATCGGTTCAACATTCTGACCGGCCACGGTGCATCGATCCGATCCCGGCGTTCGCCATCCAATACCGGCGTCAGAAACCTGTTCTGTATCGCCAGTTGCGCGGCCTGCGTTACCCGCGTCGGGAAGAGCCGGCGCCGCTCCACCTGCGCCAGCAGCGGTGTGAGTTGCTCCGGTGTCACGCCGGCATCCGCCAGCGGCGCCGCGAGGATGTTTGCCGCGGCGACCGCATCTTGGATCGCCAGGTTGATGCCCACCCCGCCGATCGGCGACATGGCGTGCGCGGCGTCGCCAATGCACAGCAGGCCGGGCTTCCACCAGCGTTCAAGCCGGTCGACGGTGACGCTCAGCAGCTTGACGTCGTCCCAGCCGCGGATTGCCTGCGTACGCGCCGCCAGCCACGGCGCCACGCTTGCGATCTCCGCCCGAAAGGCGTCCAGACCACGCGCCTGTACCGCTTCGATCCCGCCCTTGGGAATGACGTAGGCGCATTGCCAGTAGTCGCCGCGATAGATCATGGCCAGGAAATGGCCGGTATTGACATGGCCGCCGCTTTCCACCGGATCGCCGGGCATGACCGGCAAACGCATCCACAGCACATCGATCGGCGCACCGAGATTGCGCACCGTCAGCCTAGCTGCCTCACGCAACCTCGACCGCCGTCCGTCGGCGCCGACGACCAGGTCCGCCATGACGGTCAGCGGCCCGCCTTCGGCTTGTACCCGCACGCCGCGGATGCGCCCGCCATCCTCCACCACGTCGACGGCTTCCGCCCCGAGCAGCAGGCGGAAATTGGGCCATATCGACGCATGGTCGCGAAGAAAATCAAGGAACTCCCATTGCGGCATCATCGCAATGTACTTGCAGGCGGTGCGCAGGCCGGAGAAGTCGGCGACCACCGCGTCGGTGCCGCTGATCGACACCCGCACCCGATGGGCCTTGTCATGCGGGCGGCTCAGGAAGGCATCGAGCAGCCCGAGTTCCTGCATCACCTGCAGCGTCGACGGATGGATCGTGTCGCCGCGAAAGTCGCGCAGGAAATCGGTATGCTTTTCCAGCACGACGACATCGACGCCGGCACGCGCCAGCAGGTAGCCGAGCATCATGCCGGCCGGTCCGCCTCCGGCGATGCAGCAGCGGGTGTTTAACGTTTCCATGGCAATGTCTTCCTCTCGAACATTTTTTCGAAACAGACGTCGGCCGGCAGACCGGTCACATCAGCGACTCATGCCTTGCGCGCCGCGCAGAGTTGATCCGCAAATGCATGGTTCACATCCCGGTGTCCCGCTTCATCGGCGCGCACCGCGATGACGACATCGCGCAGGCGCGCGTCCGCGGGCAGGTTCCAGTACCGTATCGCCAGCGCCGGAGCGGGAACGTTTTCATACGTGCCGTTATCGATGCCGTTCAGGTACTCCGAATAGCTGTACACCGCTTCCTCCTCGAAATAGCCCACGATCCGGTGCGCCGTCTTCGGCGACAGCAGGTAGATGAAGAAATACAGG
>NZ_DASZBA010000260.1:0-36121 GCF_035944575.1 Noviherbaspirillum sp. | reverse complement strand
ACAAGCGGGACTGACATTATCCGCCCGTTCTCACCCCGTATTATCCCGAAACGGCAATTAAAGCTCTGCCAGTGCTGAAGGATGCGCAATCCTGACCGAATCACGCACCTTCAGTCACAGGAACACCTTGCGACTCTTGTTTTGCTTTTCTTCTCCCGAACAGGCGCTTGAAGAAATGCTCCAGGTCGTCAACGTAGGTAAACACCGCCGGTACGACCAGCAAACTCAGAAGCGTCGACGTGATCAGCCCGCCGATCACGGTGATCGCCATCGGCGAGCGGAAGCTTGGATCCGCGCCCAAGCCCAAGGCAAGAGGCATCATGCCGGCACCCATCGCGATGGTCGTCATGATGATCGGGCGGCTACGCTTGTGACAGGCGTCCACCAAGGCATCAAAGCGGTTCATGCCGGCCTGCCGCGCGAGAATTGCGTAGTCGACAAGCAGAATAGAGTTCTTGGTGACGATTCCCATCAGCATGATCAATCCGATCATCGACGGCATCGACAGTGCCTTGCCGGTCAGCAGCAGCGCGACGAATGCACCGCCGATCGACAGAGGCAGCGCGGCCAGAATGGTTGCCGGTTGCATGAAATCCTTGAACAACAACACCAGCACGCCATAGATACACAGCACGCCGATCAGCATCGCAATACCGAAGCTCGCAAAGAGCGCCTGCATCTCCTGTGCGTCGCCGAGTTCGGCGATCTTGACTGTCGGCGGCAGGTTTTGCAGCGACGGCAGCGCACGTGCTTCCGCATTGACTTCGCCAAGCGAACGTCCGCCGAGTTCCACATCCAGCGTCACATTGCGGCTGCGATTCAGCCGGTCGATCTGCGCCGGTCCGCTCTCCATGCTGATATCAGCGACGTTGCCCAGCATGACCGGACCGTTTCGTCCCGGCAATGTAAGACGTTCGATTTCGGCAAGGTCCGCGCGTACCGTATCAGGCAGCTTCACGCGAATCGGCACCTGTCGTTCGGAGAGGTTCATCTTCGGCAGATTGGTTTCATAATCACCGGCCGTTGCCACGCGAACCGTTTCACCGATGCTTGCGGCTGTAACGCCAAGGTCGGCAGCGCGCGCGAAGTCGGGGCGCACAATAATTTCCGGGCGCACCAGGGACGCGCTTGAACTGACATTGCCGATGCCCTGCAGTGTCCGCAGCTCGCGTTCGACTTTTTGGGCGGTTTGGGACAATGCCACCGGATCTTCGCTGCGCAGCACCAATTGCATTTTCACGCCGGTATCCGGCGGGCCGACGGTAAAGCGGGCGCCTGGAATGTCGGCCAGGTTGCGCCGGATATGGGTTTCGAGTTCCTGCAGCGATTCATCACGGTCGTTGCGATGCGCTGTCGTCAGGGTCAATACCGCGCGTCGCGCTTCCGCTGCCGCGCCGGGTGCGAACGCATCGCCGCTGGAACCCCCGCCGACGGAGCTGAAGATGCTGGTGATGCCCTTGACCTGCATCGCCGCCGCGCGGGTTCGTTCGGCGACGGCTTGTGTTTCCGCCAGTGTGCTGCCGGGCGGCAGTTCGATGTTGATCTGCGTTTGTCCGCGGTCAGCCGTAGGAACGAAGCCTGTCGGAAGCAGCGGTACCAATGCAATCGAGCCGAAGAAAAACAGGCCGGAGCCAATGGCGGTAATTAAACGATGCCGCAGACACCATTTCATCGTGGCGAGATAGCGCTGCATGATCCAGCCGTCCTTATGCTCGACGTGCTTCGCCGGTTTGAGCAGGTAGGCGGCCATCATCGGCGTCAGCAGTCGTGCGACGACCAGAGACGCAAGGATGGCGATCACCGCAGTCCAGCCGAACTGCTTGAAGAACAGCCCCGGTATGCCGCCCATGAAGGCGGTCGGGAGAAACACCGCAACCAATGCAAAGGTCGTCGCAATGACCGCCATGCCGATCTCGTCGGCCGCTTCCATGGCCGCCTGCATCGGGGTCTTGCCCATCTGCAGGTGGCGGGCGATGTTTTCGATTTCAACGATTGCATCGTCGACCAGCACGCCGACCACCAGCGCCAGCGACAGCAAGGTCACCGTATTGAGCGTATAGCCGAAATAGGTAAGGCCGAGAAAGGTCGGGATCACTGACAAGGGCAGCGCCGCGGCGGCAACCAGGGTTGCGCGCCAGTCGCGCAGGAACCACCACACCACCAGCACTGCCAGGATGGCACCCTCGTAAAGCAGTTCCATTGATCCTTCGAAGTTTTCTGCGACCGGCTCCGCATTGTCGATCGCCTGCTTGATTGTGATGTTGGGATGCGCCGCCTGCAGTTCCGCCACCGCGGCGCGTGCGCCTTCGGCAACCTTCAATTCACTCGCACCCTTGGTGCGAAATATCTCAAAGCCGACGACTTTCTTTCCGTCCTGGCTGGCCACGGCGCGCGGCTCGGCAACCGTGTCGGTTACCGTGGCCACCTGGTCGAGACGGATATGGCGGCCATCCGCAAGAGGAATATCGAGCGCGGCTAGTTCAGCGGCCGTCTTGACGGTCGCGATGGTACGTACCGATTGTTCCGCACCGCTGACGTCGCCGCGTCCACCCGGCGCTTCCTGTTGTACCAGGCGCAGGCGCCTGGAAACGTCGACCGCGGCGACATTGAGCGCCGCCATTTTCGCGGCATCGAGTTCGACCCGCACCTCGCGGTCGACGCCGCCCATGCGCTTGACAGCGCCGACACCAGGCACCGCCAGCAAACGCTTGGATGCCGTGTTATCGACAAACCAGCTCAGTTCCTGGTCGTCCAGCTTGGCGCCTTCGCCGCTGGAAGCGGCGGTGAATGTCAGCACCACCCGGCCGGCAGTCGATGCCTTGGTCACCGATGGATCACGCAGATCGCTTGGGAGATCGGCACGCACCCGCGCCACCGCGTCGCGCACGTCATTGACCGCTTCCGCAATCTGCTTTTCCAGGATGAATTCGACGGTGATCGTTACCTGGCCGTCGAGCACCTTGGTGTAGATGTTCTTCACGCCCTGCAGCGTGGCGACCGCATCCTCGATCTTGCGGGCAACTTCGGTTTCCAGCTGGGCCGGCGCGGCGCCGGACAGCGTGGCGTTGACTGTCACGATGGGCAGCTCGATGTCCGGGAAATCCTGAACGGCGTTGGAGCGATAGGACAAGAGCCCAGCCAGCGTCAGCAATGCGAACAGCATGATCGCCGGGATCGGATTCTTGATGGAGAGTGAAGAGAAATTCATGCTGACCCTTATTTGGTGACTGTTGTCACCGCTGTGCCGGATGCGCTTGCTGGTAAGGTCGGTGCGTTGCCCTGCACGACTTTCACCAGATCGCCTTCATTCAGGAAGCCGGCGCCACTGGCCACCAGCGTTGCATCCTGGCTGATGCCGTCGAGTATTTCCACCCGGTCACCCAGGCGGCGGCCGGTCTGCACCTTTACCTGCGTGACGCGGCTGTCATCGTTGAGCCGGAAAACGTAGCTGAAACCGTCGCGAATCACGACCGACTGCTGCGGCACGGTCAGCGCGTTCGATACACCGAGATCGAATTCCCCCTTGCCGAACATTCCCGACTTGGCCGGCGCGGCTTTGTCGGATGCGTTCGGCAGATCGACATAGACCAGTGCGGAGCGGTTCTGCGGATCGACGGTCGGCGCGACCATGCGCACCTTGCCATTGAGCTCGGTGCCGTTGGCGGCAACCACCTTGACGAGGGTGCCGGTTTTCAGGCGTCCGAGTTCGCTGGCGGTCACTTCGGCCCGCCATTCCAGGCGTCCTTGACGCACCATGCGAAACAGTTCCGTGCCGGCGCCGACCACTGCGCCGACGGTCGCCGTGCGCGACGAAATGATGCCATCGTCGGGCGCCAGCAGCTTCGTCTGCTTCAGCCGCAACTGCTGGGCGGCAAGCGTTGCCTTGGCAGCTTCCACTTTTGCCTTCGCGGTTTGCTCGGTCGTGAGATATTGGTTGATCTGCTGGGTACTGAGCGCACCGGTGGTTTGCAGTGTGCGGGCGCGTGCCGCATTGTTCGCTGCGTCGGCGGCATTGGCCTCGGCTTCCAGAAGCGCAGCCTTCGCCTGCGCAACATCGGCCTGGACAGTCTCATTCGAAAAGACGGCCAACACCTGGCCGGCCTTCACCATATCGCCGATACTGGCACGCACCTCCACCAGGCGCAGGCCGTTGGACTCACTGCCGATGATGGCTTCCTGCCAGGCGGCGATATTGCCATTGGCGGACAGCCGGATCGGCAGGCTCGCCTGCGAGGGGCGGGCGGTGGTCACTGTCAGCGCAGGACGCGGGGCGGCGACCTGCTTTTCTTCTTTTGCGGCCGGCTTGCCCGTAAACATGGCGATGCCGATCGCGCACAGAATGGCGATGACGATCAGGGCGATGATGACGGGCTTGCGTTTCAGTGTTTTCATGTTTTTGCTTTCAACAATTCGAATTCAGTTTGCCCGGACTGATACGGCGGCCATGTCGCCGCCGGTCCAGCCGCCGCCGGCGGCGCGGTAAAGCGCAATCCACGCCGCGACACGCTCGCGCTGAAGGTTGACCAAGGCAGTTTCCGCCGCCAGACGAGTACGGCGTGCTTCTTCCAGTTCGACCAGGCTGGCGAAACCGTTGACGTAGCGGCTTTCGGTCGAGGTGAAGGAGGTGCGATACCCTTCCACGGCGGTCGCCGCATCCTGGCTGCGGGCAGCCGTGCTGTCCAGCGTGACCAGGGCTTCCTCGACTTCCCTGACTGCCTGCCGCACGGCGGCCCGGTAATTCGTCGCCGCTTCGTCGTAGCGCGCCTGTGCCGCTTCGACATTCGCTGCCCGCCGGCCGCCATCGAACAACGGCACGGTCAATGCCAGCGGCCCGATCGACCAGGTATTCAGATCGGTACTGACGCCGCCGCTGCGAAAGGTGGCCAGGCCGACCGAGCCTGAAAGCGTCAACTGCGGAAAACGCTGCGCTTGCGCGTTGCCGACTTCCGCGCTGGCGGCTGCGATTTCACGCGCGGCATTGAAAACATCGGGCCGCTGCGTAACGGCATGCGCCGGCAAGGCGGCAACCGACATCGCCATGGTTTGCGGCAACTCGCCGGCCGTTGCTGCGACCTGCTGCCGCAGCTCCTGCTCCGGCATGCCGCTGAGCGCGACCAGCGCCTTGATGTCGAGATCGCATTGGGCGCGCTGCTGGATAGCCCGGCTGTTACCCTCTGCGGCGCTTGCGCGCGCCAGCGCCGCGGTTGCGGGCGCCTGAAAGCCGGCCTCGGCGCTGAGCTGGGTCAGGCGCGCCGTTTCCGCCCTTGATTTGGCATCGGCGTTGACGATGGCCAGCAGCTTTTCGCAGGACCTCAGGCTGTAATACTGGTTGGCCACCTCGGCCGCGACGGCGACCCGCGCTTCGTGCCATCCCGCCTGCGCACCTTCGAACCGCGCCTGTGCCGCATCGCGGGAATTCCGGTTGGCGCCGAACAGGTCGATTTCCCACGATGGTTGAAGCGCCGTCTGCACTGTCGTACCCATGGGCAAAGGCGGCTGCGTGCTGGTACGGCTGACGCTACCCGTGCCGTTCAGGACCGGCAGCAGCGCCGCGCCGGCTGACACGCGGGTAGCGCGCGATTGCTCGATTCGGGATCTGGCGGACGCAATCGTCGGGCTGACCGACTGTGCCGACTCGATCAATTGCGCCAGTAGCGGATCCCCTTGCGTGCGCCACCATTGTGAAAGGTCCGATACGGCACCGTTATGCGGGATCGCGGCGACGCTGGCAGGCAGTGGCGCATTCCATCGCGCAGGCAGCGGAGCGACGGTGGTCGATGATGGCATCTGCGTAGCGCAGGCCGCCAACCATAACGGCAATCCCGCGGCCACTGCAAACCGAGTGAGTCTCATACGCTTATATTCCGGAATGTTGTTGATCGTTTGTGTCCGAGCGGCGTGCCGTTTCGTTCGCCACCATTGCTTCGGCGTAATCCACGAGCCGCGCCGTCCATCGGTCGAGCGCGTCGGGCGTCGCGACCAGCCTTGGCCGGATGGCCTGGATGACATCGCGTGCGACGAACATTTGCAGTGCCAGACCGGCAATTGAAAAAGCCAGCCGATGCATATCGTCGTCCGCCTTTGTGACGCCGAGATGACGGCAC
Source organism: Noviherbaspirillum sp. (assembly GCF_035944575.1). GTDB lineage: Bacteria > Pseudomonadota > Gammaproteobacteria > Burkholderiales > Burkholderiaceae_D > Noviherbaspirillum. The sequence goes on along the minus strand of NZ_DASZBA010000260.1, from coordinate 30,017 downwards.
AGCACCCGCACCAGGGCGGCATGCGAAGGCTTGATGCCGTTGTCAATCTCTTCGGCCCAGAGGCCGGTCGGTTCCAGCAGCTCACGAAAATGCAGGCGCATGCATAACTGCACGAGGTCGCCCTGCTTGAGCGGACTGATGAACGACGTGAAGAAACTTTCGAGCGACTGCCGTAGCGTGAACGCCGGCTGATCGAAGAGGGCAATATCGTCGCGGGCACTGCCCAGCGGCTCAGTGAATACCGCGCGGTAAAGGCCGGCTTTATCGCCGAAGTAATACCGGATCGACGCGATATTGATATCGGCGGCCTGTGCAATGTCGCGGGTGGATGTTTTTGCAAAACCTTTTTCAGCGAACTGCCGCAGTGCTGCATGCAGCAGTCGCTCGCGTGCTTCCGCGCCGTCGGAGCGCTGCTTGCGGTTATCGGCGGCTATGGCAGTAGGCGATGCAGCGCTTGGCATCGGGAGGTTGGAGCCGTCGTCGGAGGATCGTGTCATGGCGGGCATTTTACTACATAAATCAAACGATTGATTTAATTAAATCGATTGATTTATGGGTGCGCGGCCATAGCATTTCCCATGGGGCGTTTCCAATGGGCGTGGTTTGAATACTATTTTTATGGGTGTGCCAGCCCCGCTCCATGCCGTGCATCGCCGGGGAGTATGAGGAGGTAAAGCGGTGTGATTTAGATACGGATGCCGAAGTTGAAACTGCTGCGGTATCCGTCGCCCTGTTCGCTTAGGGAAAGCATGAGTTGCCGGCCGCCTCTCTGAAACAAACCATCCTGGTTGTTTCTTTGCCGGGCCTTGCGGGAGTCGGCGTAGGCTTTATGCAAATACACCCGGTCGGTAACCGCATCGTCGAAATACAACTGCGAGGTAAACTCGCTGGCACGCCCGGACGGTGAACGCGAGCGCACCTTGACATGAATATGCACCGTCCGTCCGGGATAGGCGCCCGGATAGATGGTCGTGAACCGGACTTCGCCGTTTGCGTCGGTAATTTGATAGCCGCGCAGAAAGCCGGGTGCTTCAGGATGGCGCCTGTTTTCCTCCACGGCGGAGTATTCGCCGCTGGCGTCGCAATGCCATACATCGACCATTGCGCCGGCGAGCGGGGTGCAAGCGGAGGCGCCCGCCGCCGATATGCGCAAAGTGAGCTGGAGGGGCACGCCGGTCTTCGCCTGGCCTTGCGAGGGATCGGCACGTATATCGGACCTGTTCAGCCGCTGGTCGATGAAGTAGGGGCCCTCCATCTGCTGCGGTGTGAGGATGCAGGCGGGCGTGCCGCCGCCCGTCTGTGCATGCAATCGGTTGGGCAGAAGACCGGCGCCGAACAATGCCAGCAAGGTGCGGCGATATCGGTTGGCGGTGTTTGGTCGGTCCGGTTCCATGGAATGCCTTCAGGGTCACTGCGCTTAGTGATACCGGACAGGTGCCGAGTTCCTCGGCGATAGCCAGCATCCGGCCATACTGCAGTTTATTTGAACGGCACGAATTTTGAACGCCTGATACTGGTCTTTCGCGCATTCACTACTTCTTTCAATGCGACAGCCAGTATTTCAGTCTGGCGTTTTCCAGGAACCAATGCGGCGGCGACGCAGCAGGCGCGAACCGCCCGCTCGAGGTTGCGCAGTGCGCGGAGTTCTTCGTGATATTGCTGATCAAGCATGGCAGGTTCTTTCCAAGGACAGGAAATGACCTAGACCCGAATTTTGGGAAAATGTTCCTCAAGGAAACCTATCTTGAGTGCAACTTCATGCCTTCGTCATGGAACCTACGCGGATGCCGGATTATGCCCATTGCGGGCGATGAAGGCGGCAACTTCCGTACGCGTCGGTATGCCGGCGCGGCCGCCGTGCCGGGTGCATTTCAACGCCGCCACCGCACTGGCGAACCGCATGGCATCCGCCACTTCAGCACCCTCGCCGAGGGCCAGCGTATAGGCGCCATGAAAAACGTCTCCGGCGCCGGTCGTATCGACCACGTCGACGATGTATGCCGGCTGGCGGTGGACACCGGTGTCGTCGATCCAGATCACGCCTTCGCCACCGCGCGTCAGCGCCGCCACCTTGCAGCCAAGGATCCGCGCCTGCGTCAACGCAGCGATCCGGTCATCGTCATTGTCGAGCGGACGGTTGCCGGCGAACGAGCGCAAGCCGGGCTCCGAAAACACCGCATGGTCGACCAGCGGCAGCGTCGCGGCGAAGGCGGCCGGCATGGCCGTCTCCGCATCCAGCACGGTCGGTACGCCGCATCCGCGTGCCCGGGCGAACAGGGCGCAGGCGCCCTCGATCCAGCGGATGTCGGCAAGCGCCGCATCGGCGCCGGCGACCGCTTCCAGTGGCAGCCAAGCGGGATGATCCGGAATGCCGGTACCGCGAAAGTTGATGATTGCGCGTTCTCCATCGTTGGCCACCAGCACCGCCGAGGTGGAGGAGCGGGCGCCGGGGAACAGGCGAAAGTGATTGACGTCCACGCCATATGAACGCATTTCGTTTTTCATGCTTTCGCCCGCAGCATCGTCACCGGCCCGGCCCCAGTAGGCAACCGAACCGCCCAGGCGCGCTACCGCGACCGCGGCATTGGCTCCCATCCCCCCGCCGACTTCGAAATAATCGCTGGCGCGCACTTTCCCGCCGCCGGTCGGCAGGTCGAAGACAGGCCAGACCTTATCCAGCGTCGTGTTGCCAAGGCAAATGATGCGTGTCGTCATTCAGGCTTCCTCTTAGTGGTTCCTTTGCTGCAGAACTGCTCCGGGATTTTAGCCACTGCGCTCGACGTCGCGCTGGACTTTGCGCAAGTACCAGAACAGGCCGGCGGCGACCAGCGCAAGGCTGGCGCTGTTGCCCATCCAGAAACCGGCCGGCCCCTGCAGTGCCCGCGGACTGATGCCGAACGGATCTAGGCCGAGGATGTAACCCCCGCCGAGGCCGATGCCCCACAGCGCCACCGCATACATGATCGTCGGTACTACCGCCACCCGGTAGGCGCGCAAAACGAAAGCGGTCGTGACCTGCACCGAATCAAAAAGCTGGTAAATGGCAATGTAGGCGAACAGCGGCAGCGCGGCGGCGATGATGGCTTCATCCGGCGTATAGGCGCGCACGATAAGGTCGCGCGCAAGCCAGACCGCGCAGCCGATGGTAACCGACAGCACGGCGGCGAGGCGGATGCCGACGAAGCCGATATGACGCGCCGTGTCGAGACGGCGCGCGCCTATCGATTGCGCAACCAGGGTGCTGGTGGCGCTGGCGATCGACAGCGGCAGCATATAGAGCACGGTGGCGAAGTTGGCGGTGATCTGGTGCCCGGCAACCGCGGTATCGCCGAGCCGGGCGATGAACAACGCCATGAAGGTGAATGCGGTCACCTCGATCAGGTAGCTCATGCCCATCGGAATGCCGAGCTTGAGCAATGCCAGTTGCGCTTTCCAGTTCGGAGCGGAGAAGCCGGTGCCGAAGATACCGAACGACTTGTAAAAGGGCAGGGTCCGCACGAGACCCCAGCTGATCAGGAACGTCAGCCAGGACGTGATGGCGGTCGCCATTGCGCAACCGGGACCGCCATACGCCGGCAAGCCAAGCCAGCCGAAAATGAAGAGGGCGTTCAGCGGTATTTTCAGCAGCAAGGCGCCGACCTGGATGGCCATCAGCATCTTCGGCCGCGCTAGGGCGGTGTTGAGGGCGCCGTAGATGCGAAATCCCAGCGTGGCTGGCAGGGCAAGCGCGAGGATGCGCAGGTACATCACCGATTTTTCGGTCAATTCCGGTGATGCCTGCGCCAGCGAAAGCAGTGGATGCGGAAAAAGCAGTACCAGGCATCCGACAACCGACAGGAACAACGCCAGCCACGCGCCTTGCTTTACTTCGTAGCCGACTTCCGCAAGCCGTTGCGCACCGAACATCTGGGCGACGATCGGCGAGAGCGCCTGCAGCACGCCGTTCAGGCCGACGAACACACTGACATAGATGGATGCGCCGATCGCCAGGGCCGCCAGATCGGTCGCCGAAAAACGCGAGGTCATCGCGGTATCGATGACGCCGTTGGCGATAACCGCCAGTTGGCCGACCAGGATGGGCCAGGCCAGCATGGCGATACGGGTGGTAGGGCGTTGAGCCTTTTCCTCCATGCGGACGCTTATCGCTTCACCTTTTGATAAAGCCGGAAACGTTCATGCCGGTCGGATGCGCGCCTGCCTTCCCACAGGAGCCGCCATTGCTCGTCGGCCCTGATAAGCCGCTTGGCATTGTCCTGCCGGCGGTTGTCGTCCTGGAGAAGTAGCAAGTCGCAATCGATGTCATCAAAGTCCGCAAAGGGAATTTTTCCGAAATAGGCGAAGGAAGCGCGCTGCGCCGGTCCGACATTCGTTTCCACGCATGCGCCGCCTTCCGGCAGCGCTTCCGCCATCTGAAGCGCCACGCCAGAGTAACTCTTGCCGTAATTCACCCAGGGAAGCCACAAGGTCGTCAGCAGCACCCAGCACAGAATCACGCCGCCGGACGACAGCACCACCGCCCGCCACAGCACCGCCGGCCGGCGCGATACGCGCCAGTGCACTAGCAGGATCCAGCCAATCGTCACGCACACCGCGACCAGAAACATCACCAGACTGAACTCCGGCTTGAAGCCCGGTGCCAGTTTGAAGGCATTCTTTGCCAGCTTCGCCGGCCACCCGGTTTGCTTGGCGATCCAGCCGAGCCAGATGAAAGCAGCACAGGTCGTCAGTGTCATCACCGAGAACCAGTCGACAGCATTAATTGCGCCGCGTTTCATGGTCGGCAAGCCGAATGCCGCCAGAATTGCCAGCGGCGGCAATAAGGGCAGCAAAATGCCTTCGTCCGGACGCCCGTTGATCAGGGCCAGGACAATGAATGTCATGGCGAATGCCAGCGGCACCGCAATATGAATCGCACGAAACTGTTTCCGCCATGCATACACTGCCCAGCCCGCATAGGGCCATGCGGGCCATGCGAACCAGATCACGTTTTTCGTGAAATACCGGATGCTTTCAATGGAAGGCAGGCTGATCTGGCGATGGTTCCATAGCATCCAGGCATCAAACGGCGAACTGTTGAATGGGCGGACATAATAGTTCGTTGCCAGCCAGATTTCCGAGATTGCCACTGCGGTCGCCAGGCTGACAATAGCGGTCTTTGCCATCAGGGCCTTGCTGCGTATGCCGGCCAGCACGGCGATGGCGAGCCACAATGCCAAGGGGGCAACCCACCCGCGCGTCAGGACCAGCAATCCCAGCACCGCGCCGAGGCCGGCAGCAGTACGAACAGATTCCTTCTCGAACAGGCGCACCGTTGCGTAGATTGCAAGCGCGATGAGGGAAACATGCAGCGCCTTGGCGCTGGTGTAGTGGCTATGCAGCAACAGGCCGAGGCAGCCCAGGTAAATCAGTAGTGCGCCGTCGGCCAGCGTGCGGCCGAAATCCCGCGGTTCCGGCTGGCCTCCGAATGCAAGCCTGAGCGGTTGTGCTTCCGAGCGGCGACCCAATTGGTAGGTGGCGTACCAGACGCTCAGGGAGCCGAGCAGGAAAAATCCGGCAGTGGCGATCCGGGCGGCCAGCGCATCGCCAAGCAACCATCCGAACAGCTTGATGCACAGGGCGCCTATCCAGTAGGCAAGCGGGCCTTCGTCCGCCATCGGCAACCCGACGATATGCGGCCATAACCAGTCTTCCAGTCCGCCGTTTGCCATCGTCCACATGACGCCGAAACCCGCGGCGTCATCCGTCTTCCACGGATCGCGTCCGAACAGCCCGGACAGGATATATATCAGGCATAGGGCGAACAATCCCCAGCGAGGAAGCGCATTGGTAGCGGATGCGGGGAGACGGACAGGCTTCATGAAGGCGTGTTGGATTATTCTTATTCGGGTCGGCGTTATTGTGCCGGAAAATATCGGCCGGGTGTGCCGGCTTCCAATAGCCCGGCCGCGTGTCCGGAAGTTTCAACTGCATAAATAAAAAAGGCAGCCGTAGCTGCCTTTTTGAAACAAAGCGCCGGCTTAGCCTGCTGCTGATGTTTTCGAACCGCGGGTGCCGAACTTCTGGCGGAATTTTTCCACGCGACCGGCGGTGTCGACGATCTTGTGCTTGCCGGTGTAGAAAGGGTGGGATTCTGCGGTCACTTCAAGCTTGACCAGCGGATAATCCTTGCCTTCGAAATTGATGGTTTCACGAGTCTGGATCGTGGAACGGGTGATGAATTTGAAGTCGTTGGACATGTCTTGGAATACGACTTCACGGTAATTCGGGTGTGCGCCTTCTTTCATAGTTGCCTCGTCATGGTTAGGTAGCCAATCAGCACTTCGTCGGTCGTCCTGCTTCCTGACCCGATTGCCGGTCACTTGCCTGGTTGGAAAAACCCGTGATTATACAGTGGAATCGTCCCATGGCATATTCCGTCTGCCGGGCATCGGCACGCAGGCGATAGTACGGCACGTTAATCTAGAGATCGGCAGCTTGCTTTGACGGTGCGCTTTCAAAAAACTCAACCCGCCCTTCGTCAAGGTCATAACGGGCACCGACAATCATCAATTTCTTGCTTCGCGACGGCTCCAGCAGCAATGCTTCCGACGCACGTAACCGATTGACGACCCGCATGACGTTTTCGCGTACCGATGCATCCAGAAGGGCATCGTTGGTGTATGGCCGGCTCGGACCCAGGGACGCTTTGGCTTTTAATACGGATGGCACGATCGGTTCGATCATCGGACCTATGCTGCCCGGGAAAGTGGCATTTTTCTCGACGACCTCCATTGCGGCATTGACCGCGCCGCAGCGCTCGTGCCCCATCACTACAATCAATGGAACGCCGAGTTCCGCGACCGCGTATTCGATACTGCCTTGCGCAACGGTGTCTACTGTATTGCCGGCATTGCGCACGACGAACAATTCTCCCAACCCGCAATTAAACAGCAGTTCCGGCGCCACCCGGGAATCCGCGCAACTGACGACTACGGCCATAGGCGCTTGGCCGCGTGCGATTTCCAATCGTCTTTCGCGCCCCTGATTTGTTTTCATGGCGTTGTCCAGAAGGAACTTTTCGTTTCCTTCCTTGAGAGCCGCCAACGCTTGTGCTGCCGTCAACGTCGTTTTTTTCCCGCCCGACGCTTGAACATAAGGCGCAAATAAACCAGCGCCAAGAGCAGCACTGCCACAGCATACTTTTTTGAAAAGATTGCGTTTCGTCTTGTCGAACACCGGCATTGCAGCTCCTTCGGAATGCATTGGTTGAGATTTCCATCCTACAACACGGCCCTCAGAAGAACGAACGTGCTAATTGGAAACTACGGACGTCGACACATGAGTCACATGGGAAGCGGCTGAGATCCCTTTTCGCAGCCAATTAATACTGTGTGCCACATTAATACAGGCGAAAAAAAAGCGCATGCAAAGCACGCGCTTTTATCTTCGCAAACTAAAGTCAGCTTCCGCCACGACGCATCATGTCGAAGAATTCAGCATTGTTCTTAGTCGACTTCATCTTGTCGAGAATGAACTCCATCGCTTCGATCTCATCCATGCCGTAGAGTAACTTGCGCAACACCCAAATTTTCTGCAGCTGATCTGGCTTGATCAGCAATTCCTCGCGGCGGGTGCCGGATTTGTTCAAGTTGATTGCCGGGTAAACACGCTTTTCAGCCAACCGGCGTTCAAGGTGAACTTCCATATTGCCGGTGCCCTTGAATTCCTCGTAGATCACGTCGTCCATGCGGCTGCCGGTTTCAATCAGCGCTGTGGCGATGATGGTCAGCGATCCGCCTTCTTCCACGTTGCGCGCCGCACCAAAGAATCGCTTCGGCCGTTGCAATGCATTCGCATCGACACCACCGGTCAGCACCTTGCCCGATGCGGGGATGACAGTGTTGTAAGCGCGTGCAAGTCGGGTAATCGAATCGAGCAGGATGACCACATCCCGTTTCATCTCGACGAGGCGCTTGGCTTTCTCCAACACCATTTCGGCAACCTGCACGTGGCGGGTGGCCGGTTCGTCGAAGGTGGATGCGACCACTTCGCCGCGCACCGAGCGCTGCATTTCCGTCACTTCTTCCGGACGTTCATCGATCAGCAGGACGATCAGGTTGGTATCCGGATGGTTGGTGGTGATCGCATGCGCGATGTGCTGCAGCATCACTGACTTCCCGGACTTCGGCGATGCCACCAGGAGGCCGCGCTGGCCGCGGCCGATGGGCGCGATCATGTCAATAATGCGGCCGGTGATGTTTTCCTCGCCCCGCATGTCGCGTTCGAGCGTCATGACCCGGTTCGGGTGCAGCGGAGTCAGGTTCTCAAACAGAATGCGATGCTTCGAGGCTTCGGGCGGTTCGCCGTTGACCTTGTCCACCTTCACCAATGCAAAATATCGCTCACCGTCCTTCGGGGTACGGACCTCGCCTTCGATCGAATCGCCGGTATGCAGATTGAAGCGACGAATCTGGGAAGGAGAAATGTAGATGTCATCGGTGGATGCCATGTAGCTGGCGTCCGGGGAGCGAAGGAAGCCGAAGCCGTCCGGCAGGACTTCCAGAGCGCCGTCGCCGAAGATCTGCTCGCCGCCTTTGGCGCGTTTCTTCAGGATCGCAAACATTAATTCTTGTTTGCGCAGACGCGCGGCGTTGTCGATTTCGAGTCCGATAGCCATGTCCAACAATGCGGAAACATGGAGCGCCTTGAGTTCAGATAAATGCATAGTGAGTGTCCCGTGCGGGAAAAATAGGGTGGGGGAGGGAACTGCGTGGGATAAAAGGGTTAGCGCAAAGGATGCGCGCTAGCAGGACGGAGTGTAGCCTAGCGTAGCGCGTTCCTCAACCGGGCTGGCGGCACGAGCGTGCCGCCGCGCCAGGGCGGTCTTCAAAAAACTGCAAGGCGCCGGTTCCGAAAATTTGATGTCCGCCGTACCGGCGTACGGAGGTGCTTTTCATGCCGGACTCGACTGCCTTAACCATTCCTGAAAACCGCTCCAGGATTAAATGTTGCTGTCGATAAACGATGTCAGCTGGCCCTTGGCCATCGCGCCGACTTTTTGCGCGGCCGGTTCGCCGTTCTTGAACAGGATCAGGGTAGGAATGCCGCGGATGCCGAACTTGGCAGGAACCGACTGGTTGGCGTCCACATCCATTTTCGCGATCTGCAGTTTTCCGTCGTATTCCTTCGCGACTTCCTCGAGGATGGGAGCAATCATTTTGCAAGGGCCGCACCATTCCGCCCAGAAATCCACGAGCACGGGTTTGTCTGACTGAAGAACGTCTGATTCGAAGGAAGCGTCGGTAATGTATTTAATGTTATCGCTCATGGTTTCCTCTATGGAAGGGAAATAATGTCAGCACCGGAGACGGCAATTCCTGCTCGCCTTTAAGGGCAACACGTCCGGTACTGCAATTGATAAATGGGAACGTCGTGCACGAATTCAAGTTCGTTGAAGACTGGGACAAGAGGTGCTACGGCAGGGAATTGGGGAAATCATAACCGATTTTCATAAAAAGTGGGACGACACACCAATTTTGCATTCCTCCTCGCATAGAATGCGGGAATCACAGCCTATGCTTGCACGACGTCATCACGAACCGGCTGCATTCGTACAATCCCGGGTACAAGATCGGGTCCACCGCTACGCGCCAAACTACAGAACAGATTTGCATGCTGCACCATTCTTTACTGATCCCGCCATCCGCCGCCTTCTGGTCCACCACGGCGCGTGCATTGCTGGAACATGAGGTGCTTCGGAACAATGGCCGGCACGTGCCCGATTACTCCGCGATACGCATTCTGGTTCCGCATTCCTCACATGCGCATTTGTTAAGAAATGCGCTGGCAGCCGAATTGCCATCAGCATTCATTCCGCCTCGCATCATGACCCTGTCATCGTGGGTGGCGCAGCTGCCGCCGCTTCCTGATGCAGCCAGCGTCACGTCGGACAGCGAGCGACTGATGTCGCTCTATGCGCAGCTTCGACAGCATGCGTGGCTGAAGAAGTTGTTTTCGGCCCGGCGCAATACCGACCTTCTGCCGCTGGCCCAGACGCTGCTGACATTATTCGACGAACTGACCCAGGCACTGGCGCCATCGATCCACGACAGTCCCGATGGGGCGGACGAGTGCTGGGAGATGGCGTTGCAGCAACTGTCGGCGCCGGCCCGCGATTTGTTGTCGGACGAGGCGCAGCTGGTCTGGTCATTGTGGAAGAGCCAGGTTGATGTGAACGACCCCATCGCCGTACGTTTTACGCAGATGATGCGGCTGGCTGATGCCGCCGCCGAGTCACTGATATGGATCGGCGCCGCAGAACCCGACGCCATGGAAAGCGCTTTCCTGACTGCCTACGCCGAACGGCAGGCAGTCGTGGCAGTGCGGCCGGACTGGCGGGCCGCTGCGGTCGATCCGCTTTATGCGGCAGCATGGCCGGAGCTGCTCGACGAGGGCGGCGTGACGATTGCGCAAGGAGAGGTGGTGGCACCGGTCGGTGTGTCTCTGTGCCCGGCCGGCAGTCTGGAAGAGGAGGCGCAGCGCGGTGCGCAGACCGTCATCGGCTGGCTGCAGCAGGATAAATCGTGCATCGCCATCATTGCCCAGGACCGGGTCGTGGCGCGGCGTATCCGTGCCTTGCTGGAACGGGCCGAAGTTTACGTCTCCGATGAAACTGGCTGGAAGCTGTCGACCACCCGCACCGCGTCGGCGATCGCCGCGCTTCTCGATGTGGTGGCAACACGTGCCCAGACCGGCACATTGCTGGATCTGCTGAAGTCGCCATTCCTGTTCGCCGATCTGGCCGACAAGCCGGACCGGGTCATGGCGATCGAAGCGGCGCTGCGGCGGGCCAATGTCCTCGGTGGATGGGAGGCGGCGCTGGCGGTTCTGGAAGACAATCCGCTGGCACATGATGCGCTGCGACGCATCGCCGACCAGGCCCGTTTCCTCGTCGGGCGCAAAACGCTGCGGGAGTGGGTCGACGCCACGTCACATGCCTTGCATTCGCTGGGCATGTACGCGGCGCTGGCGGCTGACGCTGCCGGCGCACAGGTGGTGGCTTTGCTGGATGCGCTGGAACAGGATTGCGACGCCGCCCAGGATGATTTTTCCTTCTCGGAATGGCGTGCATTCATCGGCCTGCAACTGGAAGCCACGCCCTATGTGCCGGACGATATCGATCATCGGGTGGTCATGCTGCAACTGAACGGCGCGCGCCTGCGCCGTTTCGATGCGGTGCTGATGGTTGGCGCCGACGCCTCCCACCTGCCGTCGCAACTGAACGAAACCCTGTTTTTCGCCAACGCGGTACGTCGCCAGCTCGGACTGGCGACGCGGGAAATGCGGCAACGCATGCAGATGCGCGATTTCGCCGAATTGTTGACGGTGAATCCGGAAGTGGTGCTGTCCTGGCAGGCCGTCAAGGACGGGGAGCCGAATCCGGTCAGTAGCTGGGTGGAGCGTTTGCAGCTCGTGCTTGAGCGAGCCGGTGCCGCGGCGATCCCGGCGCACAAGGTCGAAATCGCGTCCTGCCGCCTTCGGCCCCTCCCGGTGCGCATGCCGTCGCCCTCCGCGCCGCATCTGCTGCCGGCCAGGTTGTCGGCCAGCGGCTACAACAGCCTGGTCGCCTGCCCGTACCAGTTCTTCGCCACCCGCATGCTGGGTCTCAACCGCATGGACGAACTGTCGGACATGCCGGAAAAGCGTGACTACGGAGATTGGCTGCACAAGATCCTGACCCTGTATCACGAAGCGGTGCGCGATAAGAAAGTACCGCGATCGGCACGTCTTGAACTGTTGCAGGAGATTTCGCAGCAGGTTTTCGATGCGGCGCTGTCCCGTAGTGCTGCGGCCCTCGGTTACTACGCGCGCTGGCAGAAAGTGATGCCGGCCTACCTCGAGTGGGCGAACCAGCGCGAGGCCGACGGCTGGCATTTCGTCGCTGGAGAGCAATGGTTCGAAAAGAGCCTGCACTGGGATGGCGGGAAGATCACGCTGCACGGCCGCATCGACAGGATCGACCATAACGAAGCCGGCGAGCGCGCGGTGCTCGATTACAAGACCAAGAATGTGCAGGCGCTGCGCGACAAACTGAAGGAGGGTGAAGATCACCAGCTCGCCTTCTACGGCATGCTGTCCGATGTGCCGCCGGCCTATGGACACTACGTTGCGCTGGAAGCGACCAAGGACAAGACCGGCGCGGCCGAGGCGCAGCAGTATCTCGAATGGCAGCGTGCGCTGGAGGAAAGACTGGTCGGCGCATTGCGTGCGATCGCCGCCGGTTCACCCTTGCATCCGAATGGCATCAACCGCGTCTGCGAGTACTGTGAAGTGCGCGGACTGTGCCGCAAGGGGGCGTGGTAATGAATATCCGCCAGGCGCCGCGCGCTTACGAGATGAATGGCGAGGCGGTCAGCGCCGAACAGTTCACCCGCATTGCCTGCGACCCGCGCCGGTCCGTGGTGGTCGAGGCCTGTGCCGGCAGCGGCAAGACCTGGCTGCTGGTGGCGCGCATGTTGCGTCTCCTCCTGGCCGGCGCCGAACCCGCCGAACTGCTGGCCATTACCTTCACGCGCAAGGCGGCGCAGGAAATGCGCGACCGTCTGATCCAGTTGCTTCGCGACCTCGCGTTGCAACCCGACGAGCAGGTGCGGCAATTGCTGCTGGAACGCGGCGTGCCGGAACAGGATCTGCCGCAGCTTTTCCCGGTGGCGCGCAATCTGTATGAACGGGTGCTCGCCAGTCCCCAAACGCTATCGATCGACACCTTCCATAGCTGGTTCGCGCGGCTGATCCAGATCGCACCGCTCAGCTCCGGCGTGCCGCACGGTTACACCCTGACCGAAGCAACCGGCGAATTATTGATGGATGCCTACGGCAGGCTGATGCAATCGCTGAACGATGACAGCCATGCCGAAACTCGGGAAGCGTTGCTGACGCTGTACGAACTGGTCGGCGACTGGAACGCCGACCGGCTGCTGGATGCCTTTATCGAGAAGCGCGCCGAATGGTGGGCGTCCACCCATCGCATGCCGGATGCGCCGGCCAGCGTGCCGCTGCAATGGCTGCAGGAGCTGTGCGGCGAGGATGCGGAGTTTGATGCGCGCCTTGGCTTGTGGGAGGACGAGACCCTCTGTTCACGGTTGCGCAATGTCGCCTGGCTGCTCGGTCAAGGGGCCAAGCGCAACCAGGAGCGCGCCACCGCCATCGAAAGCGCGCTCACTGCAGGTGCCTGCCTGGACGGTTTCGGCCAACTGCTGACACAATTTTTCGATGACAAGGGCAGTGTGCGTGGCAATGATCACCGGCGCGGAAAGCTGCTCGCCGCGCTGGAGCAGCATCTCGGCCCCGGTGGTGCGGACAGTTTCGAGCAGGAGTTTGCCGCCATCGCCGAATGCCTGCAGGCGCTGCATCGCCGCAGCGGCGAGCAGAAGGTGATCGCACTCAATTGCGCCTTGTTCACCGTCGGCGCAGCGTTCCTGGAACGCTATCAGGCCATCAAGGCGGAGCAGCGGGTATTCGATTTCGGTGATCTGGAGTGGCATGCCTATCGCCTGCTGACCAATGAAGATCATGCCGCGTATCTTCAAAGCCGGCTGGATTCCCGCTACAAGCACATCCTGCTGGACGAATTCCAGGACACCAATCCACTGCAGTGGAGCATCGTGCGCGCCTGGCTTGCAGCGTATGGCGACGATGCACAGCAACCGAGCGTTTTCATCGTCGGCGATCCGAAGCAATCGATCTACCGTTTCCGCCGCGCCGAACCGCGTGTGTTTATCGCTGCCCGGGACATGCTGGGCGCACAGGGCGCCGCCGTCCTGCGCACCAACCAGACGCGCCGCAATGCGCAGGCGATCGTCGAAGCCCTGAACGCAAGTTTTATCGGCAATCCGATCTTCTCCGCGCAAACCACGCTGGGCGCCGCCGGCGGCGCAGTTTGGCGCCTGCCGCTGGTGCATCCACCGCAGGCGGACGCCGAGGTATCGCCGGTATTCGTGCTGCGCGATCCGTTGGTCACGCCGCGCGCCGAGGAAGAGGATGCTCGCCGGCTGGATGAAGGCCGCGCGGTGGCACGGGCGATCCTGCGGGCGAGGGAAGAGCTCGCCGCCCGCAATGGCCGTCCGGCGGCATGGTCCGATGTGATGATGCTGGTGAAGAAGCGCGCCTACCTGACTGCTTATGAAAGTGCGCTGCGCGAAGCCGGCATACCGTTCGTCTCGGACAAGCGCGGCGGACTCCTGGAATCGCTGGAGGTTGCGGACCTGATGGCGCTGCTCACCTTCCTGATCGTGCCGGGCGATAACCGTGCACTGGCCCATGTATTGAAATCGCCGATCGTCGGCGCGGTGGATGCGGACCTGATTGCACTGGCAGAGCGCGCCAGGGAAACGGGCAAAGCTTGGTGGCCCTGCATGCAGGTACTTGCCCGCGATGGCGGTTCGGCGCAAATCAAGCGCGCCGCGCGGCTTCTCGAACAATGGCTTGCCATCGCGCCGCGATTGCCGGTGCATGATCTGCTGGACGTGGTCCTGCACCAGGGCGAACTGGTTGCACGGTATGCGCAAGCCGCGCCGCCGCTGGTGCGCAGCCAGGTTGTGGGGAATATCGAGGCCTTCATCGAACTCGCGCTGAATCTCGATGCCGGCCGTTATCCCAGTCTGCCGAAATTCATCGACGCGCTGCAGGTGTTGAAGAAGGGGGCGCAAACCGACGCGCCGGACGAAGCCAGCATCGACGCCGCGGCCGACGCGGTTCGCATCCTTACCATTCACAGCGCGAAAGGCCTGGAAGCGCCCATCGTCGTGCTGCTCGACGCCAATCACAGCGATCCGGCACGCGATGACCTGGGCATCCTGTGCGACTGGCCACAGGACGCCGACGCGCCGACGCACTTCTCCGCGTTCGGCCGACGGCAGGAGCGCGGCGCGGCGCGAGACGCATTGTTCGCCGCCGAGGAAAGCTTCAAGCAGCAGGAAGACTGGAATCTGCTGTATGTCGCAGCCACGCGCGCAAAGAGCATCCTGATCGTAAGCGGTGTCGCGGGCGGTCGGGGAGCACTTCCCGACGGCGCTCTGGAAGGAAGTTGGTACCAGCGGTTGCAGTCGGCGCAGCAAATCG
Source organism: Noviherbaspirillum sp. (assembly GCF_035944575.1). Classification (GTDB taxonomy): domain Bacteria; phylum Pseudomonadota; class Gammaproteobacteria; order Burkholderiales; family Burkholderiaceae_D; genus Noviherbaspirillum. The sequence continues at coordinate 14,918 of NZ_DASZBA010000260.1, read as the reverse complement.
ACCTTGGCGACGTTGCCCAAGCGCTGGCACAAGCGGGCATGGCGGGCGAAGAAGAGTTCAGCTTGCCGTTGTTTGATCCGCCGCCGGTACCCGGCACGCTCGTCGACCCCAGGGCATTCCGCAACGACGCCATCGACGAGGGCGTTGCCCTGCATGCCTTGCTTGAACGCCTCACCGCCATGCGGCAATGGCCGGTCACGGTACCGGAGGCGGAAACGCTGGCGCGATGGTTGCCCTGTCCAATGGCATTGTCCGGCATCGTGCGCGAGCAGGCGCTGGCCATCCTGTCACGGCCCGAGCTGGAACGTTTCTTCAATCCGGAACGCTTCCGTGCGGCGCACAACGAACTGGACGTCATGATCGCAGGGGAAATCATGCGGTTTGACCGGGTTGTCCTGTTCGATGACGAAGTCTGGATCCTCGACTACAAACGGGATGTGCTGGATAGCGAACTCGCCGCATACAGGGAACAACTCGCTCGCTACCGCGATGCAGGGAAACAGGTATTTCCGGGTACAACGCTTTACACCGCATTGGTCAGCGCCGATGGCCGTCTGCACCTGATCGACTGATGGATGGCGGGCCGTCCGAGCGTGGACGCCCTGCGACACAATCCTCGAGCGCCTCAGCTCGGTTGATAAATATCAATTTCCTGAAGGAATGCAAACCTAGAATGGGTAAAAAGCGTTTCCCGCTTGAAACGCACATCCCCGCTTTTATGTGGTGTCAGAGAGGTGCTGAATGGCTGCAATTTGTAGCGGAAGCTATCAATCCCCGTTCATCGGTTGCATCCGATGAATACAATGCACCACATCCTCCATGTCGATGATTCCAGCCGCGATCGCGACCTGGTGCGTCGCGCACTGCAGTGCACCAGCAAGCAGTTCAGCCTGACGGAAGCGGCCAGCCGTCGTGATTTTGAGGCGCTGATGGCATGTGGTCAATACGACCTGGTACTCGGCGACTGCAATATCGGCGGCTTTCATGGGCTGCAAATCATCGATACCGTCAAGGCACGGCATCCGCATACGCCGGTTGTCATCCTGACCGAATCGGGATCGGCGGAAACCGCGGTGGAAGCGATGAAGCGCGGCGCAGCGGATTTTCTGCTCAAGACCCCCAATCAGCTCAGCCGCCTGCCGGATTCAATACAGTCCGCGATCGAGCAAACCCGCCTGAAAGGCGAGCAGGACCGCGTGGACAAGGCGGCGCGGCGGATTTTTCGCGCCCGCCGTGTCATGGCGGAGTGCAATCATGCAATCGTCCATGCCAACGCGGAAGCCCAACTGCTGCGCGAGATGTGCCGCATCATGGTCGAAGTGGGAGGCTACCGGATGGCGTGGATCGGCTATGCCGATGACAGCGCACGCTGCATCCGGCCGGTGGCCCGGGCCGGCGAAGCCAGCCGGTATCTGAGCGAGCTGCCCAGGCGCCGTATCGACCACGCCGACGGTGACAGTCCGGCTGCCATCGCCATCCGGTCAGGCCGTCCCTGCGTCGTCTCCGATGTGAACGCCGCCGATGCCGGCGGTTGGCGACAGCATGCGCTGAACCACGGCTACCTCTCCGTCACGTCGCTGCCGCTCAGAGACGGCAATAAGGTATTCGGCGCGCTCACGATCTATGAAGCCCAGCCACATGAATTCGGCCCGGACCAGATCACGATGTTCGAGGAACTGGCGAACGACATTGCCTATGGCATCACCGGCTTTCGTACCGAGGTTGCCCGGGCGAAGGCAGATCAGGCGCTGGTAGAGACCGAGCGGAAGCTGGCCGGCATTCTCGACTCGATCGACAATATCGTCTGGTCGGCGTCCGGTACGGAATTTCTGTACATCAACGCCGTCGCCGAGCGAATCTACGGCAGGCCGCTGGCGGATTTTTATCGCAACCGGGATACCTGGTTTTCGGCCATCCATCCGCAGGATCAGCCGAAGGTACGCGCCGCGCTGGAAAAGCTGCGCCGCCGGGGCGCGCTCGTGCATGAATACCGGATTGTGCGGCCTGACGGCAGCATCCGCTGGCTGGAGGATAAGACCAAGGCGGTCTATGACAGTGCCGGGTGCCTGCTGCGCATCGACGGCGTGGCCAGCGACATCAGCGACCGTAAGAATTACGAGGCACACATCAAATACATGGCGAGCCATGATGCGCTGACCGGGCTCGCCAACCGGAATCTTCTGGCGGACCGCCTTGCACAGGCCATGCTGCATGCGCAACGCAAGAACCGGATGCTCGCACTGCTGGTCATCGACCTGGACCGCTTCAAGGACATCAACGACAGCGTCGGCCATGCGTTCGGTGACGCCCTCCTCAAGGAAGCGGCGGTAAGGCTGCAGCAGCAGGTGCGCAAGGGCGACACGGTGTCGCGCCAGGGCGGCGACGAGTTCATCATTCTGCTGACCGATCTCAATGATGCCGAAGGGGCGGCCCATATCGCCGCCAAGATATTGCGTGCCTTCGCGCAACCCTTCATGGTCGGCAACCAGCGGCTGCATATCACGCCCAGCATCGGCGCCACCGTCTACCCCGGCGATGGCGCAGACAGCGAAACCCTTCTGCAGAATGCCGACATCGCCATGTACCGCGCCAAGCGCGAGATCGGCCATGGCAATGGTTTCCAGTTTTACTCGCTGGAGATGAGCATTCGCACCAAGGAACGCATCGTGCTCGGCAATGCCTTGCGCCGGGCTGTTGAGCGCGAGGAATTCGAACTGTATTACCAACCCAAGATCGACTTGCGCAGTGGAGAGCTGATCGGCGCAGAGGCCTTGATACGCTGGCGCAGCCAGGAGCTTGGCATGATTCCGCCGTCGCAGTTCATCCCGCTTGCGGAAGAGATCGGATTGATCGTGCCGATCGGAAGCTGGGTGCTGCGTACCGCCTTCCGGCAGAACAAGGCATGGCAGGATGAAGGACTGCGGCCGATCACCGTCTCGGTCAATCTGTCCGCTCATGAGTTCCGCCAGCCGGGGCTTGCACAATCGGTCGCCACGGTATTGGAAGATACCGGGCTCGACGCCCGTTACATCGAACTCGAATTGACGGAAAGCATGGTGATGGGAAGCGCTGAACAGTTCAGCACAACGATGCGGGCGCTCAAGGAGCTCGGCGTCGAATTGTCGATCGATGATTTCGGCACGGGCTATTCCTGCCTCAGCTATCTGAAGCGTTTTCCTCTCGACCGGCTGAAAATCGATCGGTCATTCGTGCGCGACCTTGCCACCGATCCGGACGAGGCAGCCATCGTCCGGCTCATCATCTCGCTCGGTCACAGCCTGAATCTCAAGGTGATCGCGGAAGGGGTTGAAACAAGCGAGCAACTGCAGTTCCTGCGTGACGCGGGCTGCGATGAAATGCAGGGACATTTCTTCAGCGAGCCGCTGCCTGCGGAACGCTTTCGCGAGTTAATGCGTTCTGCTCCCGTGGCGGATGTCGCTCCGCATCGGTAGCGGCCTGACGCCGATGCGTTGCAGGATCTGGGTTTCGAACTGTTCGCCCGGCAAAGGCGGACTAAAATAATATCCCTGGATTTCGTCGCATTCCTGCTGCTGCAGGAAACGGAACTGCTCGATCGTCTCCACGCCCTCGGCGATCACTTTTTGTTTCAGGATCTTTGCCATGCTGATGATGGTACAGATGATCGCCGCGCTGTCCGGGTCGCCGACGATGTCCTGAACAAAGGATTTGTCGATCTTGATCGTATCGATCGGGAAACGCTTCAGGTAGCTCAGGCTGGAATAGCCGGTGCCGAAGTCGTCGATCGACAGCGAGACGCCGATATCCTTCAAACCTTCCAGCAGCGCGATGGTCACCTCGGTTTCCTGCATCGTCACGCTTTCGGTCAGTTCCAGCTCGAGATACCGCGGATCGAGACGAGTTTCCTGCAAGACCCTCGAGACGAGCTGAAGGAAATTCTTATCCTTGAACTGAACCGCCGATACGTTCACGGATATGGGAATCGGCGGATAGCCGGCATCCTGCCAGGCGCGGTTCTGCCGGCATGCTTCGCGCAGCACCCATTCGCCCATCTGGACGATCAGGCCGCTTTCTTCGGCGATCGCGATGAATTGCGCCGGCAGCAGGACGGTATTGTCCGCCGAATGCCAGCGCAGCAGCGCTTCGGCGCCGGTCAGGCGGCCGGTCGTGATGTCCAGCTTGGGCTGAAAGTAGAGTGTCGACTCTTCCCGCGCGATGGCCTTGCGCAGGCTGCCCTCGAGCGCGAAGCGCTGTACCGCCCGTTCATTGATGTGGCGCGCGAAGAACTGGTAGTTGTTTCGTCCCTGTGCCTTGGCCTGGTACATCGCGGCGTCGGCATGCTTGATGATGGTTTCGCTATCCTCGCCATCCTCGGGGCAGATGCTGATGCCGATGCTGCCGGAAATATGCAGCTCATGGCCGTCGATGAAGTAGGGCGCGCTGATTGCAGTCAGCAATTGGTGGGCCGCGCGCGCCGCACCGATCGTGTCGCTGACTTCGTGCAGCAAGATGATGAACTCGTCGCCGCCCTGGCGGGAAATCGTGTCGGTTTCACGCATGCAGGCCTTGAGCCGCCGCGCGATCTCCTGCAGTAGATGGTCGCCCACGAGATGGCCCAATGTGTCATTGACATGCTTGAAGCGGTCGATATCCAGGAACATCAATGCCGTCCTCGTTCCATGACGCAGCGCCAGCGCGATCGCATGCTGCAAGCGTTCATTCAGCAGGACGCGGTTCGGCAGATCCGTAAGGAAATCATGCTGCGCGAGATAGGTCATGCGTTGCGTCATTGCCCGCAATGCGCTGACATCCCGGAATACCACGACCGCACCAATTACCTTGCCGTCGCCGTCGTGCATCGGTGCGCAGGAATCGTCCACCGCCGATTCCGTGCCGTCGCGTTGAATCAGCATGCAATTGGAAGCCAGTTGGGATGGCCTGTTTTCATTCAGTGCAATGTCGATCGGCGTCGTGACCGGTTCACGGGACACCGGGTCCACAAGCCGGAATACGCTGTTGACCGGCATGCCGATTGCGTCGGCTGCAGTCCAGCCGCACATGCGCTCGGCCGCCGGATTCAGGTAGGTTATCTTGCCATCGGCGTCCACGGTAATCACGCCGTCGCTGATGGACTTCAATGTTACGTTCATGCGCTCATGCTGGTGAACCAAACGCTCCTCGGCGGCACTGCGCTCGATGATCTCCGCCTGCAATCGCAGGTTGGATTGGGATAACGCCGCAATATTGCTCTTTAATTTGTCCAGCGCCTGCTGCACTCCATGCTCCGCCCGATCGCGCTGCATATCGAGTTGCAGAAGCAACCTTGCGTTCCACAGTATCAATGCGGTAAAGAGAGTCATGGTGGAGAGGGTGTACAGCACCAGCCCGAACGTCGCGTCGAATAACCCCGCTTCCTGGCCCCAGAACTGGATACGGTCGATGACGATCGGGATCAATATGGCGGACGGCAACAGCATGCGCGCAGTGATGCCGCCGGCGCTGCGGTTCGTAATGAGGGCCATCAGGCCGCGGTCCGGCTGCGCTGCCAGCAACCCGGCGCACAGGAGAATGCAGAGCAGGGTCATCGGCAATGCGACGGTACCGAAATAAGGAGTCTCATACAATGCGCTTCGCCCGTACAGGTACCCGATGGCAGGGATCAATGCGTTACACATGGCGAACAGCACAAGGGCGTTCGTCCAGGCGGACCGGGAATTCCGTGCTGCCACGAACAGCGCCGTGCCGACAAGGCTGAAGACCAGGGCAGCGACTGCCGACATGCGCCCTGGGTAATTCGTCGATGGTGATTGCTTCTCCGTGACAAACAATTGGTCGATGCCGAAGTCGCTGCCCGTCGCATACTCAGCCAGTGTCAGCATGCCGATCAATGCGGTCAGTATCGCCGCAGTCTGAATCGCCGGCACGGCAAACCGTCCCGATGGACGCGCCGCCAGCAGGTACATGGCCACGCCGGAAAGGACCAGGCAGATACCGGCATTGAACTTGACTGTTGCCTGGTCTGGCCAAAACGACGCCAATATCCAGGTGGACGTCAGCCAGCCTGTCAATACCGCCGTTCCTGCCAACGCTACGATGATTCCAGCAATTTGGGCAAAGAGTCTGTATTGCGTTCGAAGACTGGAGGGGTGAAGCATGTGTATCGTTGTAGGTGTTCTGCGGAATCATCGGATTCCGCCATCTTTATAAAATGGGATCGACAGGAAATGAATACGACAGCCGACAGCGAAGGTGGCTTGCTGAAGATACATGCCGGCGTACGTGCGCTTATGGCGCAGTATCAAATGTTGTTTCGATAGGATGCAACGCTCGCTCGAAAAGTTCCGCCAGTAATGATTTGCCAGAACCCATGCGACGAAAGAGAAACTTGATCAAGCGGTAATTATTTTCCTGCATTTTGCTCAAGTCCTGCAATATTTTGTCGTAAACAAACACGAAGCTTTTGTTTATCGTATGTCATGTAAGGGCGCGCTGTTTAGGTAGGCATTCAGCGCTTTGACTGGCAGTGTCAAATCAACAATGTCGGGGGCGGGTGTCGTGCGGAAAACCGTGACCAATCCAGCTTCAATGGAGGTGCTGGCTTGCAGACTCGGCAAAGAAGAGTAAGCGGTTGATATTCAATGCCTCCGGGAACTGCGTGGGTACGGCGCGACGACACGTATCGCTAACAGCCCTGAATTCATCAAGGGCGCCGCCAACTCCGCGGCGTCAACGTGCCCATCGTTGCCATGCGCATTAAATTTGGCCTCGATGAACCGGTCGGCGCTGAAACTGGGGCGGCCATCAGTTCCAGCCATCTGATGGGCCTCGGCACCGTCGACGAGCGCATGCTCGCCCTTATCGATATCAACGAACTAATGACAAGCCCGGATATGAAACAGGTCGAGAAACTGTCGGCGTGACAGGCACCGTCATGCACGACGCCGTATAAAAAGGGAAACTCATGAAAATATATGATATGAAAATCAGTACAAGGCTGTACCTTGGTTTTGGCATCATTGTCGCTTTGCTCGTCGGCCTTGTATCAATGGCCTATATCAATTTCTCCAAGCTCAGCGCAGCAAATGACATCAACCTTCATACGTATGAGGTCATGGGAGAAGTCAACAGCGTTCTTGAAAGCCTCATCAATATAGAGACCGGCCAGCGCGGCTACGCACTTACCGGCAATACCGCTTCGCTCGAACCCTACAATGCCGGCAAGGAGTCGTTCCAGAGGCATCTCGATAGGGCCAAATCGCTCACATCCGACAATCCGAAGCAACAGGAGCGGCTGAACAGGCTGGCTGCGGAAGAACGGCAGTGGCTAACCACCGTAATCGATCCGGCGATCGCATTGCGGCGCGATGTCGGCGACAACAAGGAGCGAATGGTGGAGGTGATCGCCCTGGAGCAGGCCGGAAAAGGCAAACAGGGTATGGATACCATCCGTATTCTTCTTGCAGAGATCGTCGATGCCGAATCCGCATTACTGGAGCAGCGCAGCAAGGATTCCGCTGCATTACAGTCGCTCACCAGTTCCACGCTGATCGGCGGCGGCATCCTTGCTGCCGCCCTGGCAGGCCTGATCGCACTTTGGTTGTCGCGTAACATCACGCGGCCCCTCGGTATTGCGGTGTCGCTGGCCAAGCGAGTGGCGCAAGGCGATTTGACCGCAACCGTCAAGGCCATATCGAATGACGAAACGGGCCAGTTGATGCAGGCATTGAAAGACATGAATGAAAGCCTGGTGCGCATCGTGAGTGAAGTGCGCCACGGCACCGACAGCATTGCCACCGCGTCGTCCCAGATCGCCTCGGGCAATATGGACTTGTCCTCGCGTACCGAACAGCAGGCAAGCTCGCTGGAGGAAACTGCATCCTCGATGGAGGAATTGACGTCCACCGTGCAGCAAAACGCCGACAACGCGCGGCAGGCCAACAGCCTTGCCCAGTCCGCGTCCGAAGTGGCCAGCAAGGGCGGGGCGGTGGTATCGCAGGTGGTCGATACGATGGGGTCCATCAACGAGTCGGCGAAGAAGATCGTTGAGATTATCGGAGTCATTGATGGCATCGCATTCCAGACCAATATCCTGGCGCTGAACGCGGCAGTGGAAGCCGCGCGTGCGGGCGAGCAGGGACGTGGTTTCGCCGTGGTTGCGGCCGAAGTGCGCAATCTGGCACAGCGCTCGGCTGCAGCCGCAAAGGAGATCAAGGCGCTCATCGGTGATTCGGTGGAAAAAGTCGATCTCGGCGCAAAGCTGGTCGACCAGGCCGGCAGCACGATGCAAGAGATCGTTGACAGCGTACGCCGCGTGACCGATATCATCAGCGAGATCAGCGCCGCCAGCGACGAACAAAAAGCCGGCATCGAACAGGTCAATCAAGCCATCAGCCAGATGGACCAGGTAACCCAGCAAAACGCCTCCCTTGTCGAAGAGGCGGCGGCTGCAGCCGAGGCGATGCAAGACCAGTCGAAGTCTCTGGCGCAGGTGGTCAGCGTCTTCCAGCTCAACGGCATGCAGTCCGCCGTACCAGCCAAACGGCCACGAAACACGTCTTTGGCGAACAAGTCGGCACGATCTGCACAGCGCAGCGGACCTGTGCCCGCATCATCGGCCTCGACAGCGCCTCAGCCTCTTCTGAAGCGCCCTGTGCCGTTACCTGCCGCCTCCGGCGACGATTGGGAGGAATTCTGATTTTGTGGTCCTCGGCTCGGGTTCAGATGATCAGCAGGTACACGCCACGGCGAGATCGTGCGGATTTCGGCTGCGGGCAGCTTATGTATTTGTTTCGCGTCCGCAGGTCAAGTCCTGGGTGTCGCGGATAAGACGTGCCATGAAAAAAGATTTCCAAGTGATTGAATCTATTGACGGAAAATCGCTTGCACCACTATAGTTGCAGCATGGTTTCCGAATTTCATCTTCTTTCCGAAAAAATCAGCCGCCTGGCGGAACTCGTGCAGAACCTGCGGCGCGAGAACACCGACCTGCGGCTGGGAATGGCTGCGCTGACCGAGGAAAACGCCGACCTTGCCCGGCGCATACAGGAAGCGCACCAACGCGTATCCGCATTACTGGAAAAAATTCCGGTACCGAACCATGATGAGGAGACCACATGATCCAGATCGATGTCACCATCATGGGGCAGCCATACAAGCTCGCGTGCAAGGAAGGTGAAGAAGCGGCATTACGCGAGGCGGTTGCCTACCTCGACGGCAAGATGTGCGCCATTCGCGATGCAGGCAAGATCAAGGGCAACGACCGCATCGCTGTAATGGCTGCACTTGGAATCGCCGCCGAATTTCTGTCATCGAAATTACCTGACGGTCCCCTGGCGGACATGTCCTTGTCGGAAGTCAGGCAAAAGATTTCTTCCATGCACGCCGTGCTCGATGCCGCCCTGGCGCCGCAGGAAAATCTCTTTTAAATTTTCGCCAAACCCTTTGACAGAAAGTCCGATTCGGTTAAACTAAAACCTCCTGCCGTGTTCGCGATTGTCATATATTCCTTGAACCATTTATGTGCATCGGTTGCGGAAATTCGTTCGATAGGAGTGCGCGTCGCTAGTCCGATGAACCCGAAATTGAACTAACTGTGACCACCTTGAACCCTTTGGTTCGGGATGCCGGCAAAGACGGCACAGGCGGGGCTAAATTCCAAGCGGCTGCATTTTATGCAGCCGCTTTTTTGTGCGCGCTTTTTTTGTGTGCTTCATTCACGGATCATGACCATGCAGTATTGGCTGATGAAATCGGAACCGGACGAGACCAGTATTGATGATGTGCTGGCGGCGCCGGACGCTATCGTGCCATGGGTCGGTGTGCGAAATTATCAAGCCCGTAATTTCATGCGTGACCGGATGCGCATCGGCGATGGCGTATTGTTCTATCACTCGAGCTGCGCGCGACCGGGAATCGCCGGCGTGGCGGAAGTCGCAAGCACGCCGTATCCGGACCCGACGCAATTCGATTCCCGCAGTCCGTATTTCGATCCGGCGGCCACACTTGAACATCCGCGATGGATGCTGATCGATATATGGGCGACAAAGAAAACGCGGCTGATGACCTTGCCCGAATTGCGCGAGCACCCCGACCTGGCTGATATGCAGGTCCTGAGGCGCGGAAATCGCTTGTCGATCACTCCGGTCACCCCGGCTGAGTGGCGATGCATCATGCGCGAACTGGATGTGCCAACCTGATAAGAAAGACATTTGAATGGATCTGACATTGATTGGCATCCTGCTGGTGCTGGGTGCGGCGGTTGGCTTTGCTGCGGGGTTGCTTGGCATCGGCGGCGGCATGTTGCTGGTGCCGTTCATGACCATGATATTGACCGCCAAGGCATTCCCGTCCGAGCACATCGTCCACATGGCGATTGCCACATCGCTTGCGACAATCATGTTCACTTCGATTTCGTCGGTGCGCGCCCATCATGCGCGTGGCGCGGTCATCTGGCGTATCGTGAAACTGTTCACGCCCGGGATCCTGATCGGCTCATGGGTCGGTCCCTGGATAGGCGCGCAGATGAACTCCGCGGCGCTCGCCACCTTCTTCGGGCTGTTTGTCACTTTCTCCGCGACGCAGATGCTGCTCGACCGGAAGCCGGCAGCGTCGCGTGACTTGCCCGGACCGGTCGGCATGACAGCCGCGGGCGGCACGATCGGCGTATTGTCCGGCCTGGTCGGCGCGGGCGGCGGATTCGTATCGGTGCCCTTCATGACATGGTGCAACGTGAAGATCCATAATGCCGTTGCGACCAGCGCCGCGCTCGGCTTTCCGATCGCGTTCGCCGGAACGCTGTCGAATATTTTCTTCGGCCTGAATGTGCCAAACCTGCCGGCCGGCTCGCTCGGTTATATCTACTTGCCCGCATTGCTGGTGATCGCCATTGCGAGCGTCAGCACCGCGCCGCTCGGCGCACGCACCGCGCATGCGCTTCCGGTCAAATCGCTGAAAAAGGTGTTTGCCCTGATGCTGTATGCACTGGCGGCTTACATGCTTTACAAGGCGTTCAGGTAGTTTGCCGGGCAGTCGAGAACTGTTCGCGCAGGATGTTCTTTTGTACCTTGCCCATGGTATTTCTCGGTAGTTCCGCGACGAAGTAGATGCGCTTCGGCACCTTGAAATTGGCAATCTTTCCTTTTAGCTGGCTGATGATATCGTGCTCTTCGAGCGTCACGCCGGGAGCCGTGACCACAACCGCCGTGACCGCTTCACCGAAATCCGGATGCGGCACGCCGACCACTGCGGATTCAACCACCCCGTCGATCTCATCGATGACCGATTCGATTTCCTTCGGATAGACGTTATAGCCGCCGGAGATGATCAGGTCCTTGCTGCGTCCGACGATGGATAGGTAGCCCTTCGCGTCGAATTTTCCAACATCGCCGGTCTTGAAGTATCCGTCGGACGTAAATTCTTCGGCGGTTTTTTCCGGCATGCGCCAGTAGCCGGAAAATACATTCGGTCCCTTAACCTGGATGTCGCCGATTTCATCCGTTCCGCATTCCTCGCCGTCGCTGTTGATGATCCGTACAGACACGCCCGGCAAGGGCAGGCCGACCGTGCCGCCGATTCGCTCGCCGTCATAAGGATTGGACACCAGCATGGTGGTTTCGCTCATCCCGTAGCGTTCGAGGATGGTGTGGCCCGTGCGTTCGGTGAAGCTCTCGAATGTGTCCAGCAGAAGCGGTGCCGACCCGGAAATGAAAAGCCGCATGCGTTCGCATGCTGCCCGATCGAAAGCCGGATCCGCGAGCAGGCGCACATAGTAAGTCGGTACGCCCATGAAAACCGTTGCGCGGGGGAGATGGCGGATCACTTCCGTGCTGTCGAACTTGGGCAGAAAGATCATTTTGCTGCCGTTGAGCAGGGCTCCATGCGACGCAACGAACAGTCCGTGGACATGGAACAAAGGCAGCGCGTGCAAGAGCACGTCGCCCGGCTGCCACTGCCAGTAATCCTTCAATACCTTGGCGTTCGAAGCGAGGTTGCCGTGGGTGAGCATCGCACCCTTGCTGCGGCCAGTCGTACCCGAGGTATAAAGAATGGCGGCAAGGTCATCGGGCTTGCGTTCCACGGTGTCGAAGCTGTTCGACTGCAGCGCGGCCCTTGTGAGGAGCGAGCCCTGCCTGTCGTCACTCAGGGTGAATACATGCTTTGTGCCCAGCTTGAATGCGATCTGTGACACCCATCCGAAATTTCCGGGCGAGCAAACCACCACCGCCGGTTCTGCGTTGTCGATGAAATATTCGATCTCGGCGGCACGATAGGCGGTATTCAACGGAAGAAAGACATGGCCCGACCGCAGCGTCGCCAGGTAAAGAATCAGTGCTTCGGGCGATTTCTCGACCTGTACGGCGATACGCGAATCCTTTGGCAGATTCAATCCGGACAGCAGATTCGCGATTTTCGCGCTCGCCCTGTCCAGATCGTTCCATGAGTAGTACAGGCCATCATGGGTTTCGATGCAGCAGGCGGTTTTATCTTCCGGAAAACAGGATTGGAACAGGGTGTAAAGATTGGCGTTCATTATTGATAAAGGTTAGCGGCCGGTAAAATCAGGTGTGCGTTTCTCGATAAATGCCCGTACACCTTCGCGGTAATCCGCAGAATCGAAAAATGCGAATGCAGCCCGCAGCTCATCGGGGGTCAGCGGGGCAGGGTGGAGGGATAACCGCCGCACGAGCAGCTTGTTCATGCGGGCAGCAAGTGGCGCACCTTTCGCAATCCGATTCGCGGTGGAGCGGGCTTCGGCATGCACATCGTCGACGATGCGGTGAATCAGTCCCTTATCCTTCGCTTCCACAGCATCGAAGACACGTCCCTCCAGCAGAATTTCCAATGCGACCGCCTTGCCGACCAGTTGCAGCAAGCCTTGCAACTCTCCCGGCGCCAAAGGAAACCCAAGCTTGTTGATGGGAATGCCGAAGCGGGATGACAGCGCGGCGATGCGAAGGTCGCATGCGCAGGCAATCTCCAGTCCGCCGCCGACACACACGCCATTGATGGCGGCAATCGTTGGGTGGGGGCAGGCGGCAATCGCGTCCAGGGCGCCGGCGATGCTGATGGTGTGATAGGCCATGCCCTGCTCGTGATTGCTGCGTACCGAGGCGAACTCATCGATATCCGCCCCGGCGGCGAAGTTGCCGCCGTCTCCCTGAACAATCACGCAGCGCAAGTCCTGATCGGCGGACAGTTCGGCAAAACGCTGCGCCAGGGAATGCCACATCGATATATCGATGGCATTGAGCTTGCCCGGATTGGACAGCGTCACCCTTGCGATGACGCCTTCTTTTTCAATACGGATTTCCGACATGGATCTGATTTCCTGCTTCGTCATTCCAGCTTCACACCAGCCGCCTTGACCACGGCTGCCCATCGTTTGATCTCCGCATCAACCATGGCGCCGAACTTGGCCTGCGTCAGTTGCGGTATGTCGGAGCCGCTGTTGTTCCATGCGGTTTTCAGCTCTGGTGATGCGAGCGCTTTTTGCACTTCGGCGGCCATCCGTTCCACCACGTCCGGTGGCGTACCCCTGGGTGCCCACATGCCATACCAGGTGGAGACCTCATATCCCGGTACGCCGGCTTCAGCCGCAGTCGGGACATCCGGGAATCCCGGCGCGCGCGTTGCCGATGCCACTGCCAGCGCCTTGATCCTTCCGCCTTTCAAGTGCGGCGCCGATGAGCCGAGGCCATCAAACATCATGTCCACCTGCCCGGCCACCAGGTCCTGCAGCGCGGGGCCCGCGCCGCGGTAGGGAATATGCGTAATGAACGTCTTGGTCTGCATTTTGAACAGCTCGCCGGCGAGATGATGCGATGTGCCGTTGCCGGCTGAGCCGTAGTTGAGCTTTCCGGGATTTTTCTTCACGAAATCGAGGAAGGACTTCAGGTCGGTTGCGGGCACCTTCTGCGGATTCACGACGATGACCTGCGGAGGCGTGGCGACCAGCGCGATCGGCGTGAAGTCCTTCTGGATGTCATAGTCCAGCTTCGGGTAGATCGATGGCGCGATGGCGTGGTGAGCGCCGCCGATGAAGAAGGTATAGCCGTCCGGCGCGGCCTTGGCGGCGATACCCGCTCCCAGCGTGCCGCCGGCGCCGCCGCGATTGTCGATGATCACTTGCCTGCCGAGCTGTTTGGTCAATTGGGCGGCCAGCGGCCTGGCGAATGCATCGGTGCCGCCACCGGCGGGAAACGGCACGATGAAGGTGACGGGTCTGGCAGGCCAGGACTGGGCGAAGGCGGAAAGCGGCAGCAGGAGTGCCGCCGCAAGGAAAATGCGTCTGGTATTCATTGGCTTGTCTCCGAAGATTATTGGTATTGACGCTCTAGGGGCGTCTTGTTCGATAGGCGATCAACAATAACACGATGCCGAGAATCATCATGGGCACCGACAACATCTGCCCTGCCGAGATCGTCCAGCCCGCGATGGTTACCTCATAATCGGGTGTGCGGAAATACTCCGTGAAGAAACGTGCACATCCATACCCTAAAGCGAATACGCCGCTTACCGCCATCATCGGCCGCGCCTTGCGCGCAAACAGCCACAGCACGATGAACAGCAGCACGCCATCAACCAGCGCCTGGTAGATCGGCGATGGATGGCGCGGCAGGTTGTCGATGTTGGGCCAGATCATTGCCCAGGGCAACGTCGGGTCGGCAAGCCGTCCCGGCAGCTCCGCATTGATGAAATTGCCTATCCGCCCGGCCGCATACCCCAGCGGCACCAGTGGGGCGATGAAGTCCATCACCTCCATCAGAGGCCGTCCTTGCTTGCGTCCCCAAAAAGCCATGGCGATCATCACGCCCAGGAAGCCGCCGTGGAACGACATGCCGCCTTTCCAGACCGCAAAAATCTCCGCCGGATGGGAAAGATAGTATGCCGGGTTATAAAACAATACCTCGCCAAGCCGCCCGCCGATGATGACGCCCAGC
>NZ_DASZBA010000259.1:0-25937 GCF_035944575.1 Noviherbaspirillum sp. | reverse complement strand
GAACCGGGCAAACGGCGGGTACTCGACCAGCGGTTATTCCGATACCGGATATTCGGGCACGACAGGTTCCAACACCACCTTCGTAAGAGCGCAGAATTACGTGCGTGAGGCGCCGGGCACGGTCCTGATCGGCACACTGGTGGCGGGCTTTCTGATAAGCAGGATGATGAAGAGCAGGTCAACACCGAAGTATGAGTACACAACAACGTACCCGACAGAAAGCTCTCCGATCTCAGACCGCGTGAGGCAGATGAGCGACACCGCCCGCAGCAAGCTCCAGGAGTCGACCGGTGCTGCACAGGCCCGGATGAGCCAGGTCGGCCAGCGCGTTCAGGAATCCAGGAGCGCGGCACAAGCCCGCATGAATGAAATGACCCAGCGCTTGAAAGAATCCGCCGGCGTTGCCCAGGCACGCATGAACGAAATGGGCCAACGCTCGCAGCAGCAGTACACCCGGGCGCGCGGCGAAGTTGAACGTATGATCGAAGAGCAGCCACTGATCATCGGCGTGGTGGGTATCGCCTTGGGCGCGGCCATCGGTGCTACGCTGAAACCGACCCGCCGCGAGCAGGAGCTGATGGGTGACATGCGTGACAAGCTGATGGAACGCGCCAAGGAAACTGCACGCGCTCAGGCGGAAACCCTCAAGCAATCGGCTCAACGCATCGCCGAGGCCGCCAAGCAGGAGGCCAACCAGGTTGCGAAGGCGGCCACCAGCACCGATACGCAGGGCAGCAATACGGCTGCTTCGTCCGGCAAGCTTGAGTCGGGCGACTCATCGTTCGGCACCCTCCCAGGCCAGCAGAGCATCCACTAAACCCCGCACTTTCTTCTCCGGAGGCTTCGGCCTTCGGAGAAGCCTCCCGTTTTGATGAAGGACTGGCGCAGACGCGTGTCCTGCGGTGTAATCCTGTTTCTGAAAATAATCGATCCTCCGCCGTTGCGGATAGTCAGAACGGAGCCGCTGCAATGTCATCCAAGTTACCTCGTTTTATCAGTAGCCTTCTTTTTCCCCTACTTTCGTTTTCCGTCGCTGTTCCCGTTAACGCCAGTGAAGCAGCCTCCGGCACGTTCACCGCGAGTCGCGCCTGCGACGCCTTCCGTTCCTTCCGCAACCAGACCAACCCCGGCCAAGTGAAGACCGTGCCGGGAAATACCTACGATGTAACGGAAATCAACAGCAGAAACTGGGAATGGATACGGATTCACATCCCGGGCGCTTCGGACTCGCCGCGCTGGGTCTCACGCGACTGCGGCACCGCACAGCTTGGCGCCGCAACGGAACAGGCTGCCCGCGACAGCAGGCAATGCAATATCAAAAACCAGCACGACAGCTATGTGCTGGCGATGAGCTGGCAACCCGGCTTTTGCGAGCACTTCCCCTATGAGGGAAAAAAGCCGGAGTGCGACGCGCTGTCCAGCCGCAGGCTGGAGACCAGCCATCTCACCTTGCATGGTTTGTGGCCGAACCGGAAGAGCTGCGGGACCAGCTATGGAAACTGCCCCGGCCCGGCGCTGCAACTGGAAAAGGCCACGATCGAGAAAATCGCCCCATGGATGCCGAACTTCTTCTTTGAAACCAAGTTCGGGGCTTACGAGTGGAAGAAGCACGGCACCTGCCAGAATCTTGATGATGACGCTTACTTTCTAACCGCAGTCGATGCCGTCCGCGTCGTCAACGATTCCGCGGCCGGGCGCTATCTGCGGGAAAACATCGGCAGGGCGATCTCGGCGAAGAAGTTTTTCGAGCACGTGCGCAACAGCCACGGCGAAGAGATCGCCGGCAAGATCACGCTGATTTGTACGAAGGGCCGCTTTCTGCAGGAAGTGCGGATCAGCCTGCCGCTGGGGTTTCGCACTGATGGGGGAATAGAAAAGCTCGCCGCTGGGGCAAAGCCGGCGCCGGAGCCGACCAGCAAATGCGGGTCGGACCAGATTTTTGTCGAACGGAGCGGGCCGAATTAGTGGCGATGTCGCGGCTGAGATCTAATGTATCCGTGAAGCTATGAATGCTTGCCGCAAAGACTGACCTGGCATTGAGCGACATGACGGGCCTGGAATCGTAGAGAACAGTGCGGCAGGTGCGGGCCGGTGCACAGCCTCGATCGGTAACTACACCCGTGTGCAGGATCACTGGGCCATCATCCACGACATGCCGATTCCGCTCAAAAGACGCCAGGTTGGCACCCATCGACCGGCTTGGATTCGACACGCATGGCTGCACCGATGTCGACAGCGAGAAGCTATCGCCGGACGACCTGCGCCGCATCGCACCGACCAACCTGGAAAGCATCTACTTGCGCGGGACGTTTGGATTTCCATTAAGAGATTATGCCGGGAGGATATTACGTAGCAACGCATCGGCCTGCATTGAGACAAGCCGGCAACCGTTACGATGACCGGGAGCATTCCCATCTGCCGCGATCGGTTTCTTATTTACTGAAAATTCATTTCTTTTAGCCGCTTACTTAATCGTCCCGATCCACCTTCGCTGCCCACGATGCTGATTAATTTCGCCATAGGGATGGTGAAAGGCGCCAGCTCGCGGTCGATTTTTTGGTCGATCTCTTTCCGGCTAAGGGGCAGTCCATGGGCCAAGGCATTCGCTTTTAGGGTGGTCCGTTCGGTCGACAGCTTGTCCAGGTAAGCGGTGGCCGCTTTCAGATTTTTCGAGCCGCCTCCATGCGACAGAATGCCCACCATGTCCTCCATGGCGATGGTGTAAGGCGCCAGCGCGTCGTCGATCTGATCATCGGTTTTCAGGGTTGTCCGCCGGGTCCGCAGTTGGTCCAGGTAGCCGATGGCCGCTTCCAGATTCTTCGAGCCGCCTCCATGCGACAGAATGCACACCATGTCCTTCATGCCGATGGTGTAAGGCGCCAGCGCGTCGTCGATCTCTTTCTGGGTAAGGCGCTTTCCCTGTTTCAAGGCATTCGCTTCCAGGGTAGTCCGCTCGGTCGACATCTTGTCCAGGTAGGCGATGGCCGCTTGCAGGTTCTTCGAGCCGCCTCCATGCGACACAATGCGCACCATGTCGTCCATAGCAATGGTGTAAGGCGCAAGCGCGCGGTCGATCTCTTGTTCGATCTCTTTCTGGGCAAGAGGCCGCCCTTGTGCCAAGACATTTGCTTCTAGGGTGGTCCGCTCGTTCGTCAGCCATTTTAGATAATCGACGGCTGCTTCCAGATTCTTCCATCCACCAGAATGAGCAGCTATGCTGATGCGATCTGCCGGACTGATGGACGAAATGTGACTGTCGGCAACATTGGTAAGGGCAACCAGTTCCAGGTACGTATGAGTGCTCTTTGCGCACCGGACGAGAGCGGCAGGATCATACGCAGTCAACTCCGCCGACAGCGCCATCAGCGCCATCAAACTATACCCTTTCGACTTTTCCTCGATGACCTGCCATTCCTTGTCCGTGATTTTGCTCCGCAAGGCGGCTGCTTGTACCGGCAGCTCGGCCAGCAGCGTCTGGACCGTGACCGGCGGCTTCGCTGCCAGCAGCGTGCGCGCGGCATCGCCCCTGCCCTCATTTACCATCAGCTGCAGGCAAGTCGCCAGCACCACTTTCTTGGAGGCGACCAGTTCGGGCGTGTATCTGGTGATGAAACCTTGCTTGCACATGCCGTCGAGCCAAGTGTCGATAGTTTGCGTCGTCATGCCGAGCGCACGAGCCAGTACCGCCACGCGCTGCAATGCCTGGTCAGAAGCGTATTGCAGAAGCAACGAGGTGTTTTCTGCTCGCGCGCCGGTAGCAGCCTGCTTTGACTTTTCTTCTTGGGCGGCACGGTACTGTGTCTGGAGCGGATTCGTCTTGCGCTTGCGTCCCGCGGTGGCGCGGTTTCGTGCTGAGGGCGGCGGTTCGGCATCCGGCATGCCATGCCGCGCCTGGACCGACGATGCGGCGCTTGCCGCCGGCGTTGGACGCGGCGGCCAACCGGGCGGCCAGGAGCCGAGCCAGATCGTGGCCACTTGCTGGCGCTCGCTGGCAATTTCCTGCCGCCTTTGCTCGGTGGCCGCCTGGGCGAATTGCTGGTCGTAGTTAGCCTGCTGCGCGTTCAATACCGCCTGCAGCGGCCGCGTTTCCATCCGGCCTGCGCCTTCTGCCGGCACGCGTGCTTGCCAGGTGCCGCTGCCAGCGTCGAAAAACGTTGGAATCAGGTACGGTGCCGTCCGCGTCAGAAGAAACAGGCGGTCGCCTGTTACTGCAACGCCAGACAGCGCCCCGGCCTCCGTACCCAGCTGGTGGAAATATCCGACCAGATCCTCTGCGTTAGGTGCGGTACTACCTCGCGTAGCAAGATAGTTGCTCAAGCCGGCGATCGGCTGCGTGCCGTACAGATCGCCCAGCGCCCGGGCAATATCCTGGTTGATCTGGCGCGACAGAAAATCGATATGGTGGAGAATAACCGGGGAGCTGTCTTGCGGGATGGCCGCCATCAGGCCTCCGGTGCTGTGCTGGATTTGCTGAAAAAACTGGGCCGGATTCGACAGCCATTGCGGTCCCTCCCGCAGAGAGTCGAGCAGGAAATGATGGCCATCGATCCGGCGTAGCGCCTGATAATGCCCTTGCCCGTTGTTCACATTGCCGTCGAAGATAATCATCCGGTCGATATGCGCGACCAACTCCGGCACCAGCGCCTGGAGCTGATCGGCGTCGAGCACGAGGCGCAGCATCGGCACGACTTGCGACGAAGTCAGGTCGCTAATGATGTCAAAGTCGGC
This sequence comes from Noviherbaspirillum sp., assembly GCF_035944575.1. Taxonomy (GTDB): domain Bacteria; phylum Pseudomonadota; class Gammaproteobacteria; order Burkholderiales; family Burkholderiaceae_D; genus Noviherbaspirillum. Next base: position 21,209 of record NZ_DASZBA010000259.1, on the reverse strand, counting down.
GCCCGCCTTGGCTTCACTCCCGGGCAACACAAGATGCCACCCGCCGAACAGGTTGTTGTAGGCATGCTGCAGACAGCGCATCTGCGATTGCTGCTCGAAATAGGTAATCTGATTCGCGGCAGCCCGCACCGGCTCGGGCCACGCGGTCCGGTTGCCGGCCAGGGCCTGGCGCGCTTGCTGCTGCATTGCGACAGAGGCATGCTCGATTCTCCGACGGCGCGCCGGCGGTGATTCGGCTGGTGGAGGTTGCGTACGCTGATGCCGTGCGTCTGCCAAAGCATGATTGCAGGACGAGTCTGCAGCCGCTGAAGAGGACGTTGTGTAGGCGTGCGGGTGTGTCGGGGGAATATACGGCGGAATCATGAAATTTCTTCAAGGATTGTTTGCCTCGTGAGTGACGCGGCGACCACGAAAGGTTCCGCCTCCACCATTTATCCCTTCAAATCACGGCATCGCACATGCCCGAGCAAGGCTTGCGCGACCGACGGTGGCAGCTGGTGGGCGACCACGGGCGCTTTGGTTTCCTGGAGCGATCCATCCTTGAATCCGTGGATCAACGGCAGCACGTCGTGCCTTGCAGGTTCGACGGGCGATCCATGCGTCACGCGGCAAGCACAAAGCGGTGCGATCGCCACGCCCGGCAGGGGCTTGGATGGCGGGCTGCTGCAATGGTGCGGGATCGCCGCCGCCAATGCGGCATTTGCGTTTACCGTTCGAGACGTTGCGTGGGAAGTGCTCGCCCGTGGCGGGTGCAGCGTCGCCGGCGTCCGCGAGCATGGTGGATAGGGCTGAAACCCGCATGAATGTCAGGGGCGGCTACCGACGTAAAATGCACAGGAATTGAAAGGCTCCCAAGCAGCGGTCTCTCAACCATTCGCCGCGCTTCGCAGTACCCCACCCCCGAAACTCCCCTGCTCCGGAGGCACCCCGCCAAGGCTGATCCGGACCGCGCAATACTTGAATTCCGGGATCTTCCCGAATGGGTCAAGCGCGGCGTTGGTGAGCTTGTTGATCGCCGCTTCGTAATAGCAGAACGGCACGAACACCGCGCCTCGCGGTGAGCTGTCGTCGGCACGCGCATACAGCGAGACCTTGCCGCGACGCGACTCCAGGGTGATCAGGTCGCCTGGTACCGCGCCGAGATCGGCGAGGTCGAGCGGATGCACCTGTGCCACCGGGTCCGGTTCAAGTGCATCGAGCACACCGGCGCGCCGCGTCATGCTGCCAGTGTGCCAGTGCTCAAGCTGGCGTCCGGTGATCAGGACGTGCGGATACTCGGTATCCGGGCGTTCCGCCGCCGGGATGATGTCAGCCGGCACGAAGCGAGCGCGGCCGCTCTGCGTCGGAAACCGGTCGGTAAACACCACCGGCCGTCCTGGTGCCCCTTCCGTTTCGCAGGGATACGTCACGGCATGCTCGCGTTCGAGCCGCTCCCAGGTAATCCCGGCGATGCTGGGCATGCTCCTGCGCATCTCGTCGAACACTTCCGATACATCTCCATAGCGCCAATCCAGTCCGATGCCCCGCGCGATCTCCTGCAGAATCCATAGATCCTGCTTCGCCTCCCCCGGCGGATCGATCGCCTGCCTGCCAAGCTGGACCAACCGGTCCGTATTGGTGAAGGTGCCGGTCTTTTCGGCAAATGCCGATGCTGGCAGCACAACATCTGCAAGGTAGGCGGTCTCGGTCAGGAAAATGTCCTGCACCACGAGGTGCTCCAGCGCTGCCAGCGATTCGCGCGCATGGTTGGCATCGGGATCGGACATCGCCGGGTTTTCGCCCATGATAAACATGCCCTTCACCCTGCCCTGCCTGATCGCATGCATGATCTCCACGACGGTAAGCCCGGGCTGGCCGTCCAATGGCATGCCCCATAATTTCTCGAACTTTTCCCTGGCTGGCGCATGATCCACTCGCTGGTAGTCCGGATACATCATCGGAATCAGGCCTGCATCCGATGCGCCTTGCACATTGTTCTGGCCGCGAAGCGGATGCAGCCCGGTCCCGGGCCGCCCGATCTGCCCGGTCATGAGCGCGAGCGCGATCAGGCAGCGTGCATTATCGGTTCCGTGCACGTGCTGCGATATGCCCATGCCCCAGAGAATCATCGATGCCTTCGATGTTGCATACAGGCGCGCCACATACCGGATTGTTTCGGCGTCGATGCCGCAGATGGGCGCCATCATTTCGGGGCTGTAGCCGTCGACGTTGGCGCGCAACTCCTCATAGCCGATGGTGCGGCTGGCGATGAATGCCTCGTCAACCAGGCCTTCATGCACGATCACATGCATCATCGCGTTGAGCAACGCGACATCGGTGTCCGGCTTGAACTGCAGGAAGCGATGGGCGATGCGCGACAGCTCCGACCGGCGCGGGTCGGCGACGATCAGCCGGGTGCCATTGCGGGCGGCGTTCTTGATCCAGGTTGCGGCGACCGGGTGGTTCACCGTCGGGTTCGCGCCGATCACGATGACGACTTCCGCTTTTGTCACATCCATCACCGGATTGGATACCGCGCCGGACCCGATACCTTCCAGCAGTGCCGCCACCGACGACGCATGGCAGAGCCGGGTGCAATGGTCGACATTGTTGCTGCCGAAGCCGGTGCGTACCAGTTTCTGGAAAAGATAGGCTTCCTCGTTGCTGCACTTGGCGGAGCCGAAGCCAGCCAAGGCTTTGCCGCCGTACTGGTCGCGGATCGTGGCAAGCGTTCCTGCGGCCAGGGCAAGCGCCTCTTCCCAGGTCGCTTCCCGGAAAACCTGCATCACGTTGTCCGGGTCCATGGTGAAGTCACCACGCTTTGGTGCGTCTGGCCGGCGGATGAGCGGTCTGGTCAGCCGCTGCGGATGATGCGCATAGTCGAAACCATAGCGGCCTTTGACGCACAGGCGCTTCTGGTTGGCCGGACCGTCGCGGCCTTCGACGTAGAGGATTCTGTTGTTGCGAACATGATAGGTAAGCTGGCAGCCGACACCGCAATACGGGCACAGGGAATCGACCCGTTTTTCCGGTTCCGGCATGGCTCCCGCGCCCGCCGGCGTCAGCGCGCCGGTCGGGCAGGCCTGCACGCACTCGCCGCAGGCGACGCAGGTGGATGCGCCCATCGGGTCGTCCATATCGAAGACGATCTTTTCCTGTTCGCCGCGCAATGCCAGCCCGATCACGTCGTTCATCTGCTCATCGCGGCAGGCGCGCACGCAGCGGGTGCATTGGATGCAGGCATCGAGATTGACGGCAATGGCGGGATGCGACAGATCGGCGGCTATCCGCGCACGCGGGGCGAAGCGCGGCTTGCCGAGCTCCATCTTGCGCGACCAGTGATCGAGTTCGCTATTTCGGGTATAGGAGGCTTCCGGCATGTCGGTCTGAAGCAGTTCCAGCACCATTTTCTGGGCCGATACGGCGCGATCATTGTCGGTGACGACTTCCATGCCGGCAGCCGGCGCGCGGCAGCAGGACGGCGCCAGCACCCGCTCGCCCTTGATCTCGACCACGCAGGCGCGGCAGTTGCCGGCGGTGTCCAGACCATCCATGTAGCACAGCCGAGGAATTTCGATACCCTCGCGCTCGGCAATCTTCAGCAGGGTTTCATCCGTTCTGCCGATGACTTCCCTGCCGTTGAGCGTAAAGCAGACGGATTCCGCGGCGCTTTGCCGTGCGTTTTGCCTGGTGACGGCATTCATGACTGTTCCATCCGGGTATCGACGAGTTCATGGGGAAAATAGCGGATGACGCAATCGACCGGATTCGGCGCCGCCTGTCCCAGCCCGCAGATCGACGCGTCCCGCATTACCGCCGACAACTCGGCCAGCAGCGCCGTGTCCCACTGCGGTTGTTCGATAAGATGCAGCGCCTTGGCCGTGCCGACACGGCATGGCGTGCACTGTCCGCAGGATTCATCGCGGAAGAAGCGCATCAGGTTGCGCGCCGCGCCGACGGCGCTGTCCTTGTCGGACAGCACGATGATCGCCGCCGATCCGATGAAGCAGCCGTAGGGTTGCAGGGTATCGAAGTCCAGCGGAATGTCATGCATGTTCGCCGGCAGAATGCCACCCGAAGCGCCACCCGGCAGATAGGCATAGAAACGATGGCCTTCCTGCATGCCGCCGCAGTATTCGTCGATTAGCTCACCGATGGTGATGCCGGCCGGGGCAAGGTGCACCCCGGGTTTGTTGATCCTGCCCGATACCGAAAACGATCGCAAGCCCTTGCGTCCATGCCTGCCGTGGGATGCAAACCATTGGCCGCCTTTTTCGAGTATTTCGCGCACCCAGTAGAGGGTTTCGAAATTGTGTTCCAGTGTCGGCCTTCCGAATAGCCCGACCTGCGCAACATACGGCGGCCGCAGGCGGGGCATGCCGCGCTTGCCTTCGATCGACTCGATCATCGCCGACTCCTCGCCGCAGATATACGCGCCGGCGCCACGCCGCAGATGGATATCCGGCATGCCGGAAACCGGCGGGTCGTTGCGCAACCTTGCCAGTTCCCGTTCGAGCATGGCGCGGCAACCATGGTATTCGTCACGCAGGTAAATGTAGATTGCATCGATGCCGACCGCCCATGCGGCGATTAGCATGCCTTCGAGGAAGCGGTGCGGATCGCGTTCGAGAAAGGTGCGGTCTTTGAAGGTGCCGGGCTCGCCTTCATCGATGTTGACTGCCATCAACCGCGGCCCGGGCTCACCGCGCACGATGCGCCATTTTCGTCCTGCGGGAAAACCCGCGCCGCCGAGCCCTCGCAGGCCGGAATCCTCCATCTCGCGGATGGCCGCTTCGACGTTGCGGCGGCCGGACACGCATTCCTGCAGCAGAGCATAGCCGCCTCCGGCGCGGTAACTATCGTAATCCGCTGCGGCCTCTGCGGTGCCGTCCTGTATTTCGTTTGCGTCAACCAGCGTCCTAATCAAAGTGCTGCTCGCCTTCGCGACGGGGTTCTGTCCGACGACCGCAACCGGCGCCTGTTCGCAGCGCCCGACACAGGGCGCGGATACCACCCTTGCTCCCGGCCCCAGCAGTGCGGGCAACTTCTCCAGCAGCAATGATGCACCGGCAAGTTCACAGGACAGCCCTTCACATACCCGGACCGTCACTGCATGCGTCCCAGATTCGTCGCCCTCTTTCACAATCTCGAAATGATGGTAAAAGCTCGCGACTTCATACACCTCCGCCTGCGCCAGTCCCATCTCCTGTGCCAGCGCCGCCAGATGCCGGGTTGAAAGCTGCTTGTAGCGGTCGTTGATCAGGTGCAGATACTCGATCAGGAGATCGCGCCTGCGCGGGGCAGTGCCGAGCAGGCCGCGAACTTCCGCAAGTGCGGCGGGGTCGACCCGACGCCCTTTCGGCGCCTGGCGCTTGCGTTCCCGGCTGGCGGGTGCGGCGGTGATGGGAATGATGCGCTTATTCATGCAGCCTCCGGCCCGGATTCCGCCTCGGCGATCTTGAACATGCTGGTGGCTTCGAGGTCCAGCACGTCGACGCCGTGCTGGTTCCGCATGACCCATTGCCAGCGGACGATGCCCAACCACGGCTTGGCGGACGACACACGGGATTCCTTGACCTGCAATTCAAGCGTCAATGCGTCACCCGGACGCACCGGGTTCGGCCATTTCAGATATTGCAATCCGGGTGAGGCATACGATTCCGAATCCGCGAGCACGCCGTTGCTGACGAGCTTCATCGCAAGACTGCAAGTATGCCATCCGCTTGCAATCAACCCGTTCCACGGACCGGCGTCGGCTTGCTGAGGATCGGTATGGAACCATTGATTGTCGTAGCGTTTCGCGAAGTCAATAATTTCTTCGGCGTCGACCGTCACCGGGCCGAGCAGGATACGCTTGCCGGTTGTGATTTCCGCAAACTTCATGGTGCGCCATCACGGAATACAGGACTGCGCTTTTCCCTGATGGCTGCTAATCCTTCACGTGCATCCGACTGCCCGAAGCCCATCATCTCCGCTGTCAGCGAGGCTTCGAATGCGGGCCAGGCGGCATAGAGCCAGTGATTCAGGGAGCGCTTCGTCGCCGCCAAAGCAAAACGGCTGCCGGCAGCAAGCTTCTGCGCCACCTCCAATGCCTGGGATTGCAATTCATCCGCATCCACCGTCCTGCTGACCAGGCCGATGCGCTCCGCTTCCTCGCCGCTGACGGTTTCGCAGAGCAGGAGGTAGTACTTGGCCTTCGCCATGCCGCACAGCAGCGGCCAGATGACGGCTGCGTGATCACCGGCGGCAACGCCCAGCTTCGTATGGCCGTCGATCAGCTTCGCATTGCGGGCTGCTATAGAAATGTCAGCCATCAACGCCACCGCGAGGCCGGCGCCCACTGCGGCGCCGTTGATGGCGGAAACGATGGGTTTGTCGCAATCGAGCATACCCTGCACGATCTCGCGCGCTTCACCCATTACCCGCATGCGGGTGGCTTCAGACCCGAGCATGTCCTCGACCATGCCAAGATCGCCACCGGCGCAAAATGCCTTTCCTTCGCTGCGCACCAGGATCGCCCGGACATCGTCACGTTTGTTCAGGATGCGCCAGATCGTCGCCAGTTCGGCATGACCGGTGGCGTCGGTGACCGGCATGCCGTTCGCAGGTTGGAAAATCAGGTAAGCGATGCCGTCGGCTTCGATATCGACGCGGAAGTTGGTGGTTTGGAGCGGGAGGGAAATGGGCATGGGCGGGTCGTCCGATGAATTGTGTCTGCGAGAATAGCGCCATTCGGAAAGCGGGCAAAGCGCAAAGCAGATCGCCAAGCGTATTGAAGTACAGCAAGTTGCATGCCGGTTCCTTCTCCCGAAGAGGAAGAAGAAACCTTTCCTTCAAACTTTCAACCAGTGGCCGTACATCTAATACGTCTCCACATGAAACCGCCCTTCCTTCACCATCCGCGGATGCATCTCGGACCAGTCCATGCCATGTGACGCGCAAATCGCCTGCAGCGAATCCATCACGCCCTTCTCCATGCCCTTCAGCCCGCAGATATAGATGTAGGTGTCTCCCTTCAGCAGCTCGGCAACCGCCGGCCCGGCATGCAGCATCTTGTCCTGCACATAGGCCTTCGGTTCGTCAGGCATGCGGGAAAACGCGAGATGCATGTCGATGAAATCCGGCGGCAGCTTGCGCAGCGGGCCGAAATAAGGCAATTCCTCGGGCTTGCGCGCACCGAAGAAGAGCATCAGCTTGCCGTCCTGGGGCTTGCCCTTGGCATAGAAGCGCCGCCTGTGCTCGGTCATGGCGCGCATCGGCGCCGATCCGGTGCCGGTGCAGATCATCAATATGTTGGAACCGGCATGGTTCGGCATCAGATAGTTGGCGCCGAACGGACCGGTCACCTGTACCGTATCGCCTTTCTGCAGATCGCATAGATAGTTGGAACAGACGCCGCGCACCGGCTTGCCGTCGTAGTCCTCCACCACCCGCTTAACGGTCAGCGAAAGATTGTTATATCCCTCGCGTTCGCCGTCGCGCGGACTGGCGATCGAATACATGCGGATGTAATGCGGCTTGCCGCCCCCATCCACGCCCGGCGGGACAATCCCGATCGACTGGCCTTCGAGCACGGGAAAGACCTGCGTGCCGAAGTCCAGAACGATATGCCGGACATCGCTTTGCGCGTCCGGCGCGGTCAGCCGGAAATTGCCGGCGACCGTCGCGGTGATCGGGTTTTTCAGTGTGTACAGGTTCAGGTACGGGTGGGCGGCGGACCACGGCGGTGTCGGCGAGCTGGCAGACACCGCCGCATTGTGCTGCAGGTTCTCCGATGCGACCTCGGCTTCGTTCTCATGCTCGATCACCGTCAGGACGCTCTCTTCCAGCGCCTTCTCGGCCGGCAGTTCGTCCCAGGTGAGCTGCTCTTCGATCGAATAGGCCGACTGCTTGGCCATCGTGCGCCAGTTGTCGATCGCCCCGGTCGGGCACGGCGAGATGCAGGCGCCGCACCCATTGCAAACGTCCGCCTTGACGACATAGTTGCGGTCATCGTGAGTGATCGCATCGATCGGACAGGACTCCTCGCAGGTGTTGCAGCGAATGCAAATCTCGGGATCGATCAGGTGCTGCTTTATCAATACGATCTGTTCTGGAGCATTCATGGAAAGTCTTCTCGGTTGGTCCGATCAGTTAAAACGCACGTATTCGAAATCGATCGGCTGGCGGTTGATGCCTACAGGCGGCGGCGCGATCCAGTTCGCCATCTTGCCCGGCTCGATCACGCGGCCCATCAACGATGCGACGTAGGCGCGGTCTTCCTCGGTCGGCAGCCAATTGCGTACATTTGCCTGCCATTCCGTTTCGGAAACCACCCGGCCTTCCGGCGAAATCCGCATGTTGGCAAAGGTACCGATATGGCGGTTGAATGCCTTGTGCGGGGTCATGAGACGGAAAGGCAGGCCGGCTTTTTCAATGACTCGGTTCCAGCGGCCGATGCCGGCAACCGAATCGCGGATGAAATCGTCGCGCAATACCTCGTTCAATGCATTCAGCATCGGCACTTCGCGTTCCACCAGGCTGCCGTTCTGCACTTCAAGAATTTTGTACTGGTTGTTCTTCAGCACATGATCATCGTCGCGCTTGGTTTCCTCGTAGCGCCCTTTCAGGCCCGATGTATAGAAATTCGCTGCATTCGACGACTGGTCCGCGCCGAACAGATCGACGGTCACGCTGAAGTGGAAGTTCAGGTAGCGCTGGATGGTTTGCAAATCGATCACGCCCTTGGCGCGTACCTGTTCCGGGTCCTCGATGCCGTGCTCTTTCATCACTTGGCAGGTACGCTGGAGCACACGGGAAATACCCGACTCGCCGACGAACATGTGGTGCGCTTCCTCGGTCAGCATGAAGCGCGTGGTGCGCGACAGCGGATCGAAGCCGGATTCGGCCAGCGCGTTGAGCTGGAACTTGCCGTCGCGGTCAGTGAAATAGGTGAACATGTAGAACGCCAGCCAATCCGGCGTTTCTTCATTGAATGCTTCAAGGATACGTGGATTGTCCTGGTCGCCGGAATTGCGGTGCAGCAGTGCTTCCGCTTCCTCGCGTCCGTCGCGGCCGAAGTATTTGTGCAGCAGGTACACCATCGCCCACAAGTGTCGTCCTTCCTCCACATTGATCTGGAACAGATTGCGCAGGTCGTACTGCGACGGTGCCGTCAGGCCGAGGTGGCGCTGCTGCTCGACCGAGGCCGGCTCGGTGTCGCCCTGGGTGACGATGATGCGGCGCAGATTCGCGCGATGCTCGCCCGGCACTTCCTGCCATGCGGCCTTGCCTTTTTCCTCGCCGAAGTTGATCTTGCGGTCCTGTTCAGGCTGGGCAAGAAATACGCCCCAACGATAGTCGGGCATCTTCACGTAATCGAAATGTGCCCAGCCTTCCGGTGTCACGTTGACCGCCGTGCGCAGATACACGTCATGGGTTTGCGCTCCTTCCGGACCCATATCCTTCCACCAGTTGATGTAGTTCGGCTGCCAGTGTTCAAGCGCGCGCTGCAGCGTCTTGTCTTCGGAAAGATTGACGTTGTTCGGAATCTTTTCGCTGTAGTTGATCGTGCTCACGGTGGGGTCCTTTAATGTTGTTCAGACATGAAATACGGTAGGGAACGCAGGGTGCGCCATCCGCACCGCGTCGTCGGTTATCAAACTCGATCGAGATCGAATTGCGCCTTGTTGCCGGAGCCGTAGACCTTTAGCGCTCCCAGGTCGCCCACTGCGTTCGGGCGGATGAAAATCCAGTTCTGCCATGCGGTCAGGCGGCCGAAGATCCGGGTTTCCATGGTTTCCTTGCCGTTGAAGCGCAGATTGGCTTCCATGCCGGTCAATGCATCGGGCGACATGCTGGCGCGCTCTTCGATCGCCAGCCGTGTTTCATCAGCCCAGTCGAGATCGTCCGGGTCGTAGGTGATCAGGCCGAGGTCCATTGCCTGTTTTGCATCGAGCGCCTGCCCGATGGTTGCACGCGCCGCGCCAACTTCCGCCTCGTCGTCGTAGAACCGGCGACCGATACGGGATTGGCCCGTCACCATGGGATAGGTGCCGAAATTCAATGCCGACACTACGATGCGAGGGGCCTTCTCCGGCTCGTCCGGCAAGGCAAGCATGTAGATGCGATCGGCGGCCAGCGCCACTTCGAACAGCGTGCCGGCAAAACAGGAGCCTTCGTCGATCAGTGCAAACAGCGAACGGGACGACACATCGAGGCGTGCCAGCGTGCGCCGCAGCAGGCCAATGGTTTCGGCAACCAGCCAGTGGCTGCCGTTTGATGCCAGCACCTCGTCCACCGCCAGCACCGCCTGCGGGTCGCCCGAACTTTTGAGCAGCCAGGTGCCGATGTCGAGTTCGTTGGTGCGCAGATGCAGGATGGCATTGTCGAGCTCGCGCGCCATCTGCAACGGCCACCACTGCACCCCGGCTTCTTCAATTCCCGCAATGTCCGTCGGCTGCGCGGAGGAAGGCGCTTTTACCGTCAATGTCGCGGTACGGGCGGCACGGTCGATCGCGACCGTCACATAGTCATAGTCGACGCCGTTGTCGCTTTGCTTGCGGTTAAGCGGAATCAGCTTCACGCCCTTTGCGTCCGCCGGACGGCTGCTGGCGGCTGCCAGCGCTTCGGCGCGGGCACGCACGGTTTCCTGGAACTGCGCCGGCTTGGCGATATGGTCCACCAGGCGCCAGTCCTTGGCACGCTGGCCGCGCACGCCTTCCGACGTGGTGCAGAAGATGTCCGCGTGGTCATGACGCACCTTGCGCTTGTCGGTCAGACGGGTCAATCCGCCGGTGCCGGGCAGAACACCGAGCAATGGCACTTCGGGCAGACTGACCGACGAAGAGCGGTCGTCGACCAGAATGATTTCGTCGCATGCCGCCGCCAACTCGTATCCGCCGCCAGCGCAGGCGCCATTGACCGCGGCAACGAATTTCAGGCCGTTATTGCGGCTGGAGTCTTCAAGTCCGTTGCGGGTTTCGTTGGTGAATTTGCAGAAGTTGACTTTCCATGCGTGCGAGGACTTGCCGAGCATGAAGATGTTCGCACCGGAGCAGAAAATGCGGTCGCGCGCGCTCGTGATAACGACTGTGCGCACCGAGGGATGCTCGAAACGGATACGCTGGACCGCATCGTACAGCTCGATGTCGACACCAAGATCATAGGAGTTGAGCTTGAGCTTGTAGCCTTCCTTCAGCCCGGCATCCTCATTCACATTCATCGATAGCGTGGCGATCTGGCCGTCGACCGATATCGTCCAGTGCTTGTAGTTGTCGGGTGAGGTTTCGTAGTTCACTTGCACTGTCATGGCGTTGCGCTCCTCAAAGGCATTATGCTGCATCTCGTCGTAGAAGCACTATATTGCATGCATAATGGCGAGTCAAGCATGAAAGTGCATTCAAGTGAAAATCGATCGCGGTTACCGGAAGGTCGCTCCGGACCCCTTTCCTGCCATCATCAGAGCTGCGGTTGCAGGCCCGAGCGTAACTTGTCGAGCAGGCCGAAGAATGCCGACTCCTGGGTCATGTCGCTGGTATCGAACGTCTGGTCGGCCTTCGAGTAAAACTGCGCCCGGCTGTCCAGGATGTTCTTCAGATCCTCCATCGCCTCGCGGTTGCCGGACATCGGCCGGGTGTCGCCCTGGGCCACGACCCTGCTCATATGTTCCTCGGGGGAAGCTTTCAGCCATACCGTATAGCAATGCGACAGAAGCAGGTTGAAGGTTGCCGGATCGGACACGATGCCGCCCGGCGTTGCAATCACCGCCCGCGGACAGCGGCGTATGGTTTCCTCCAGCGCCCGGTATTCATAACGGCGATAGGCATTGGGACCGTAAAGCGCATGGATTTCCGGAACGCTGCATCCGGCCAAGGTTTCGATCTGGCGACTCAGTTCAATGAACGGCACCATCCAGTGGTCTGCCAGCATGCGGCCGATGCTGGACTTTCCGGCCCCGCGCAACCCGATCAGGGCGATGCGGTCACGCCGGGCGGATTCGCTGGTGGGCGCATCGAATACGCTGGCAAGCGTAGTGCGGGCCATGGCCAGCTCTTCGTCGGAACGGCCGCGCAATATCTCCCGGATCATCAGCCATTCGGGAGAGCTCGCCGTCTCGTCGCCGATCATTTCCGCCAGTGTGCAGTTGAGGACGGCGGTGAGCTGGCGCAGGAACTGAATCGATGCATTCCCGACGCCGGATTCGACATTGGCCAGATGGCGCTCGGAGACGTCTGCCAGACGCGCCAGCGCCTTTCGGGTGAGGCCGCGCCGCGCGCGGAGCGCCCGCACCCGTTCGCCCAGCGAAATAAGAAAAGGGTCTTTTTCCTCATCCACCCGCGCGGCCACGACGGCGCTCTTATCCATATTATTCAGGTCGGGTGGATTTTTCATACAATGCAATGATTGGAAAAGACATGAAATATAGTATGCTCCATCGCCTTGACATCTGCAAGATATTACATATACACTCGTTTCAACAGCAATATAAAACGGATAATGCAAATGGTGCAGGTACCCAAAGCGGTCTGCGCACTATAAAAGCAATCGCGAGGAGATGTAAATGATGAATTCGTCCGAATCATCCGTGCAGGAGTTTGAACGCCTCATTGCCGGGCTGACGCAAGAGATCGCCGGCCGGCCACTCGATGCCTCGCTCGAAGCATTCCTCAACACGCAATACGGCCCCGGCAGTGATTTGTACGACAAGATTTTCGATACCTGCCGGGATGCAGTCACGGCCGGCTGGATGTGCACCCGGGAAGGCGGCGGCATCCGCTACGGCCGCGTCCTGAAAGCAACCGACAGGACCCATGGTTTCAGCGTGGATGTCGTGGAAATGGAAAATCTAGCGGGTCCGCATCATGCACACCCAAACGGCGAGATCGATCTGATCATGCCGCTTACCTCCGGCGCCGAATTCGATTCCCGCCCCGCCGGATGGTGTGTCTATGAGGCTGGCAGCGCCCACAGTCCGACGGTAACCACGGGAAAAGCCTTGATTCTTTATCTGCTGCCGCAAGGCGCAATTACCTTTACACGCGCAGCGGCCTAAGGCGCACGGGCGTCTCGCATGAGAAGAATGGCGCGTCAATCGGACGAACCGCCACGTGAAATCCGCGAGCCGCGCCTGATCACTCCAGGAGACAGACATGCAGCAGTCGAACAGCGCGTTGCCACAGCGTTTCAACTTCAGCCGGCACCTACTCGACATCAACGCCAACCATCCTGACAAGGTGGCATATATCGATGACGCGACCCGCATCACCTACGGCGAACTCGACCAGCGAATAAGGCGCTGCGCCGCCGGTCTGCTGCAAAGCGGCTTGCGCCGCGAAGAGCGGGTCCTGCTGATGATGCACGATACTGTGGATATGCCGGTGGCGTTTCTTGGCGCCTTGTTCGCCGGCATCGTCGCCGTGCCGCTGAATACCCTGCTGCCCGCGACCGACTATGCCTACATGCTTGAGCACAGCGGCGCCAAGGCGGTCATCGTGTCCGCGCCGCTGCTGCCCGCCCTGAGAGAAGCCCTTTCCATGGCACAAATCGATGTGCCGGTGTTCGTTTCCGGCATCGATGCCGCGCCGTCCGGTTGCCGCGGGTTTTCCGATCTGCTTGCCGGCGATCCGCTCGGCGCGGAAGCAAATGCAAACACGCATGCGGATGACATTGCCTTCTGGCTTTATTCCTCCGGCTCCACCGGCCGCCCGAAAGGCACGGTGCACACCCATGGCAACCTTTACTGGACGGCGGAGCTGTATGGCAAGCCGATCCTCGGCGTCCGGTCCGACGATATCGTGTTCTCGGCCGCGAAGCTGTTTTTCGCCTATGGACTCGGCAACGGCCTGACGTTCCCGCTCAGCGTCGGCGCCACGGTGGTCCTGATGGCGGAACGCCCCACGCCTGCTGCGGTGTTCAAGCGGCTCACGGAGCAGAAACCGACCGTGTTCTGCGGTGTGCCCACCCTCTTCGTCGCCATGCTGGCTTCAACCGAGCTGCCGTCGGGAAACGCCGTGGCACTGAGGATCTGTGCTTCCGCCGGAGAGGCGTTGCCGAAGGAGGTGGGTGAGCAGTTCCGCAAACATTTCGGCTGCGACATCCTCGATGGCCTTGGATCGACGGAAATGCTGCACATCTTCGTCTCCAATCGGGAAGGCGACGTGCGGTACGGCTCCACGGGTCGGCCTGTGCCGGGATACGATGTCGAACTGCGCAACGACCAGATGCAGCCGGTGCCCGTCGGCGAGGTGGGCGACCTGTATATCCGGGGACCGAGCGCGGCGCTGTTTTACTGGACCAACCGCGAGAAAAGCCGCAGCACCTTTCTCGGCGACTGGGTCAAGAGCGGCGACAAATATACGGTGGACGCCGACGGCTTCTATACCTATGCAGGCCGCAGCGACGACATGCTGAAGGTCAGCGGACAGTATGTATCGCCCATCGAGGTCGAGTCGGCGCTGATTGCGCACCAGGCGGTGCTGGAATCGGCGGTCGTCGGCCAGACAGACGAGCACGGACTGACCAAGACGGTCGCTTATGTAGTGCTACGCGATGGCCGCAGCGCTTCGCCGGTGCTGGAGAATGAATTGAAGGAATTCGTTAAGGGCCGGCTGGCACCGCACAAGTATCCGCGCGAAATCCATTTCGTCGCCGACCTCCCGAAGACGGCGACCGGCAAGATTCAGCGATTCAAGCTGCGGGCACAGGGCTAAAGCGACGATGGTACAAGGCATGCATACCGGCGACACGCGTTTCGCCGAACTCGAATGGCGCGGCAGGCCGGTCCGGCTGGAATATCAATTCGTCGGTGTCCGGGAATCCGCTTATCCGGTCGTCGTATTTCTGCATGAGGGCCTCGGTTCCATCGCCCTCTGGAAGGATTTTCCGGCATCGTTCTGCGCCGCCAACGGCTTTACCGGGCTGGTTTTTTCGCGCTACGGCTACGGCCGCTCGACACCGCGCCCGCCGGAGGAGCGCTGGCCCGTGGACTTCATGCACCAGCAGGCCCATGACGTGCTGCCGGTCCTGTTCAGCCAGCTCGGCCTGGACAGGCCGTTTCTGTTCGGCCACAGCGACGGCGCTTCCATCAGCCTTCTGTACGCTGCCAGGTTTCCGGAACGCGTCAGTGGCATCGCCGTCGCGGCGCCCCATATCTTCGTGGAAGATCTGACCATCGACAGCATCCGCGATGCGCGGGAGGCCTATCTCCACAAGGGCGTGCGGGAGCGGCTGGCACGCTATCATGACGATGTCGATTCCGCGTTCTGGGGCTGGAACGACATTTGGCTTGACCCGGCTTTTCGGGCGTGGAATATTGAGGCCGAATTGCCGCGTATTGCCTGTCCTGTACTGGCGCTTCAGGGAGCCGACGATGAATACGGCACTCTGGAACAGATCTACGGCATCCGGAGAAAGGTAGCGCAGGCGGAACTCGTCGTCATACCGGACTGCGGCCACTCGCCGCACCGCGACCAGCCGGAAGCGACAATGAACGCAGTCGCTGGCTTTATTCTGCGTTCGATGTAAAGTACCTACCAACAACAATCAAGGAGACATGTGTGAAAACCACTTTTAAGCTAACCGTCGCCGCATTGGCGGTCGCCGCTCTCGGCGCGGCCGGACAGGCCGCCGCGCAAGGCAATGCGCCCATCAAGGTCGGTTTCATGCTGCCGGCAACCGGCACCTTCGCCAATCTCGGCGAAATGATCGAAAACGGTTTCAAGATGCATGTCAATGAACAGGGCGGCAAGCTGGCGGGCCGCGACGTGCAGTACTTCAAGGTGGACGACGAATCCGATCCCGCCAAGGCAACCGATAACGTCAACAAGCTGATCAAGCGCGACCAGGTCGATGTGCTGGTCGGCACCGTACACTCCGGCGTCGCACTGGCGATGGCCAAGGTCGCGCGGGAAACCGGCACGCTGCTCATTATCCCGAACGCCGGTGCCGACGTGATCACCGGCGCCATGTGCGCGAAGAACATTTTCCGTACCTCCTTCAGCAACTGGCAGCCGGCGTTCGCGATGGGCAAGGTGGCCGCGGAGCGAGGCCACAAGCGCGCAATGACGATCACCTGGAATTACGCCGCGGGCAATGAATCCGTAAAAGGTTTCACCGAAGGATTCGAGAAAGGCGGCGGGAAAGTGTCCGACAACCTGACCCTGCCCTTCCCGAACGTCGAATACCAAGCCCTGCTGACGCAGATCGCGTCGCAGAAGCCGGATGCGGTGTATGCCTTCTTCGCCGGCGGCGGCGCGGTCAAGTTCGTCAAGGATTACGTCGCGGCGGGCCTGAACAAGACCATCCCGCTGTACGGACCGGGCTTCCTGACCGACGGCACGCTCGAAGCGCAAGGCGAGGCGGCGCAAGGCATGCTGACCACGCTTCACTACGCCGACAATCTGAATACGCCGCGCGACAATGCCTTCCGGCTTGCGTTTGCGAAGAACTACAAGACCAATGCCGACGTATATGCGGTGCAGGGCTACGACGCGGCGCAACTGCTGGCGGTCGGATTGAAAGCGGTCAACGGCGACATCAGCAAGCGCGACCAGATGCAGGAAGCGATGCGCAAGGCGAAAATCGACAGCCCGCGCGGGACTTTCAGCCTGTCGGCGGCCCATAATCCGGTGCAGGACATCTATCTGCGCCAGGTGAATGGCAAAAACAATGAAGTGAAAGGCGTGGCGATCAAGTCGCTGGCCGATCCGGCCCGCGGCTGCAAAATGTAACGCTGTCCCGGTATTACGTGCAGGGTGCGCCGTGCGCACCCTGCTTTATTTGAGCTGTTTGTCTGCCTCATAAGCATCAGGTTTGCGCGGCGGGAACGGGCAAGCGCCGTATTACAGCAATAGCTGCACATCAACCAATCGGGCATGAAGCCTCGTCATCCACCATGGATCTCCCAACCTTCCTCGTCCAGTGCCTGAATGCGATCCAGTACGGTCTGCTGCTTTTTCTCGTGGCAAGCGGGCTGACACTCATTTTCGGCATCATGGGCGTGATCAACCTCGCTCATGGCAGCTTCTACATGATCGGCGCCTATCTCGCCTTCTCGCTGTCGCCGCTATTCGGCGACCAGTTCATTCTGCAATTGCTCGCCGGCGTGGCATTGGCCGCCATTTTCGGATACATCCTTGAATGGGTATTTTTCAGCTATCTCTATCAACGCGATCACTTGCAGCAGGTCCTGATGACCTACTCCTTGATCCTGGTATTCGAAGAGTGCCGCAGCATCCTGGTCGGCAACGAGGTGCACGGCGTCAAGGCGCCCGACTGGCTCTCCGGCGGCATATCCCTCGGCGGCGTGATGACCTATCCGATCTACAACCTGTTCGCCTCGGCAGCCTGCCTGGTCGTGGCAATCGGCCTCTACTACGTCGTTAACCGCACCAAGCTCGGCATGATGATTCGCGCCGGTGCGAGCAACCGCGACATGGTGCGCGGGCTCGGCATCAACATCCGGCTGCTTTACCGCACAGTCTTCGCCGCCGGGGTTGCGCTGGCCGCGCTGGCCGGCATGATCGCGGCGCCGGTCACCTCGGTCTATCCCGGCATGGGCGGCCATATCCTCATCATCTGCTTCGTTGTGGTCGTCATCGGCGGCATCGGCTCCATCACGGGAGCGCTGATCGCCGCCCTGCTGGTCGGTTTCGTCGACACCTTCGGTAAGGTTTTCTTCGCTCAGCTCAGCGGCATCGGCGTGTACCTTTTGATGGCCGCAATCCTGATCTGGCGGCCTGAGGGCCTGAAGAGTAAAGGCTACTGACCATGAACACGACTTCTCTCGCCGCGACCCGCATCAGCACGCCGCGGCGCACCAGCCTGAGCTGGCTTACCCCGGTGCTCGTGATCGCCGCGCTGGCGGCGCTGCCTTCCGTGCTGTCCTCCTACATGCAGGATCTGGCATTGACGATCATCGTCTACGCCATCTTTGCCCTCAGTCTCGAACTGCTGGTCGGCAAAACCGGTCTGATCAGCCTCGGGCATGCCGCGTTTTTCGGCATTGCCGCCTATGTCGCCGCAAGGCTGTCGCCCGACGACGCCGCCGGATCGATCGCGGTGCTGCTGCCGATGGCAGTTCTGGGCGCGGGCGTCTATGCCCTCGCGGTCGGCGCACTCAGCCTGCGTACCAAAGGCGTCTATTTCATCATGGTGACGCTGGCGTTCGCGCAGATGGCCTACTTCGTGGTCCACGACACGCCGATCGGCGGCGGCAGCGACGGCATCTACCTGACGCTCAGGCCGGCACTGGAGATCGGCGGCAAGACGCTGATCGACCTCGACAAGAGCGGCCACATGTACTTTTTTGCGCTGGGAGTGCTGGCATTTACATACGGATTTCTCGCGGTGCTGGAGCGTTCGCGCTTTGGCCACGCTCTGGCGGGTATCCGGGTCAACGAGCAGCGAATGCGGGCCGCGGGCTTCAATACTTATTATTACAAGCTTGCTGCCTTCGTCATCGCTGGCATGCTCGCCGGCCTGGCAGGTTTTCTCAAAGCGACCAAAACAGGTTATGTGAACCCCGAGATGCTGTCCTGGCATGAATCTGGTGCGGTACTGCTGATGATTATTCTCGGCGGCCTCGGCAGCTTCCGGGGTGCCGTCATCGGCGCCGTAGCATTCGTGCTGCTCAAGGAATTCTATGCATCGGAAGCGATTTTGGGCGCATTTGCGCAACGCTGGCAATTGACGCTCGGCCTGACCATGATTTTATTCGTCGCCCTCCTGCCCCACGGCCTGATCGGCATCGGCCAGTGGATAAGGAACGCGGCACGCATGGGCGGCAGGAGACCTGCGCGCGAAAAAACCGGCTTTGACGGAGAAAAGAAATGAGCCAGACGCAAGCACCCGCCCTGTTGCAAGCGACCGGCCTGACGCGCCGCTTCGGCGGCCTGGTAGCGGTGGACAAGGTGACGATCAGCCTGCATGCCGGCCAGGTTCATGCGGTGATCGGCACCAACGGTGCCGGAAAATCGACGCTGATCAATATGTTGTCCGGCGAAATTCCGGTGTCGGCAGGCAGCATTCAACTCGCCGGCGAGGACATCACCCGCCTTCCGCAACCCAGGCGCGCCCGGCTCGGCGTAGGCCGCAGTTACCAGCGCACCACGATATTTCCAACATTCAGCGTTCTGGAAAACTGCCGTCTCGCGGCACAGGCGGCCTTGCAGCGTCCATGGCGTATCTGGGAATCCGCACGTGAATGCGGCTTCAGTAACGACATTGCGCATGAAGCACTCGAAGCCGCCGGACTGGCGGACGCCGCCCATGCCAATGCCGGCAGCATGAGCCATGGCGGGAAACGTCAGCTCGAGATCGCCATGTGCCTTGCAACCCGCCCGCGCGTGCTGCTGCTCGACGAACCGCTGGCAGGCATGGGGGCGGAAGAGACCGACCGCATGCTCAACATGCTGGCGCGCCTGAAGCAAACCCACGCAGTGCTGCTGGTCGAGCATGATATGGACGCCGTGTTCCGCGTCGCCGACCGCATCACCGTCATGGTCAACGGCGAGGTCATCGCCAGCGACGCCCCGGAACCGATCCGGAACAATCCAGCGGTCCAGGTCGCGTACCTGGGTGATGCCCACACCTGAATGCAAGGCTCATCGTGCTCCAGATCTCCTCACTGAACACCTATTACGGCGACAGCCATATCCTGCAAGGCGTCGACCTGCAGATTCCCGCCGGCAAGGCGGTCGGTCTGCTGGGCCGCAATGGCATGGGCAAGACAACGATGATCCGGTCGGTCATGGGATTTGTCCCTGCTGCATCGGGCAGGGTCGCATGGCGCGGCAAGGATGTGACCGGGCAAGCACCGGAAAGAATGGCGCGCCTGGGAATCGGGTACGTGCCGGAAGGTCGGGGCATCTTCCCCAACCTTTCGGTACGTGAAAACCTGATTATGAGCGCCAGGCCAGGCCCTGCCGGCCGGCGCGACTGGACGTTTGAACGGGTACTCGAAACCTTTCCGCGTCTGAACGAACGACTCGACCACGGAGGCCAGCAACTATCCGGCGGCGAACAGCAGATGCTGTCGATCGGACGCGCATTGATGACGAATCCGGACCTGCTCATTCTGGATGAAGCAACTGAAGGACTTGCGCCACTCGTTGTGAAGGAAATCTGGCGGGTAATTTCGCAGATCCGCGAAACCGGCATCAGCACGTTGATCGTCGACCGTAACTACCGGGCGGTTCTGGCGCACACCGATATTGCGGTCGTGCTGGAGAAAGGCCGCATCGTACTTGAAGGTGAATCGGCCACATTGACGGCGGCGCCGGAGCAGCTTGTGGGATATCTGGGTGTTTGAGCGCTGTCAGAAGTAATCGTGGATTACTGCGCCAGATAAAAATGCCGGGATGACCCCGGCATTTTTGTGCGACGACCCGAAACGGGATGTGCGTAGACGCTTATACCTTACGGCGACGCAGGAAAGCCAGTCCGGCGAGTGCCATCAGAGCCATCGTGCTTGGCTCGGGAACGCGGCCCACCGGAACGACGCCGGTAACGGTGAACTGGGTCGCATCCGGGTTGCCGGCGACGGCCAGCAGCGAACCGAGAAGGCGCTGACCGTTCGAGAAATCGACGAATGCAGTCGCACCGATCAACTGGCTACCCAGTGTGGTGAAAGCGCTTGCGCTGTCGATATCGATATTCCAGCTGAATGTTTCGCCGGGATTGAAATCATTGAAGAACAAGTCGAGGATCTGCGCACCATCGCTTACAACCGCCGGGGATGTCAGACCTGTCGTAACGCCGGTGCTGCCGACTGGCGAAAATGGGGTCGGGCTTTGAGGACTCGGATTGCAGGGACCGCCATTCACGGTATCAAAGCAAAACGGGCCGCCGGAGGGGATTGTCCCGAGGTTGAGGCTGAACCGGGTCACTGTTTCGCCGGCGGTCGAATTATTGGTGATCGAATAGGGATTATTGAATGTATCTCCGTCGATGATGAAGCTGAGAGACGGAATGGCTTGCGCGGCGCCCGCAGACAAGGCGGCGATGGTGAACAGGGCGGAAGAGATCAGTTTTTTCATATCGTTTCTTGGTTTTGATTTACAGTTGGCTGAATCCCAGGTCATTGCTGCTTCCCGGGTGCTTCGAATAAACTTTTGCAACTATTCTCTGCTAGCAATATTGATGCCATTCAAAATTCCGGAAATCGATTAAATAAAATCAAGGACTTACATTCCCGACCTGTTCCATTACCCTATGTGTCCTCCCTCGCTGTAAAATTCTTCGACAACGCG
>NZ_DASZBA010000258.1:0-2577 GCF_035944575.1 Noviherbaspirillum sp. | reverse complement strand
TCATCCGATCCATGAGGATGTCCGGCCGGCATACCGGTTTACACCATCGTGAGGAGACGTCACATGCAGAAGATCACCCCGTTCCTTTGGTTCGACGGCCAGGCTGAAGAAGCCGCCAATTTTTATACATCCATTTTCAAGAACTCGAAGGTCCTCGCCATCAATCACTATGGGGATGGAGCGCCAATGCCGAAAGGCACGGTCATGACAGCGCAGTTTGCACTGGACGGGCAGGAATTCGTCGCCCTGAACGGCGGCCCGCATTACCACTTTACTCCAGCCATTTCGTTTGTCGTGAATTGCGAGACTCAGGAGGAAGTCGACTATTACTGGAACAAGCTGACCGACGGCGGAATCGAAGTTCAATGCGGGTGGCTGCAGAATAAATACGGCATGTCGTGGCAGATCGTTCCGACCATATTGCCGCAACTGTTAAGCGACCCGGACCCTGCTCGTGCGCAGAAGGCCATGACGGCCATGCTGCAAATGAAGAAGATTGATATCGCCACCTTGCAGAGAGCAATCGCAAGCGCATAGCCTGGCAGGCCCGACAGCTCAACGGTCCATGATGATAGATCCGGGACCGATGCCCGAAGCCCCCGGGTGACGCTCGCTGTCCGGATGGCGGACATGCAGGAGCGCTTCGCGCCGCATGTTCGATCTGCGATAAATCGACGCGTGCCGCAACCCTGGACAAATCTGCTGGCCGTCATCGACATTCCCGTACATCTGATGTTCCACCACCAGATTCCGGATCCATCCACACCCTTCCCATACCGATTTAGCCATTAATCAGGCTAACCTATCGGCATATTGGCATATCGGCATATAGCCGAACCGCAACTCCAAGATTGCGCGGTTTCGCAAGGGCATGGGTTGCATCATTTCGCTCCCCTTGACCCTGATCAATTGCGATACGTCAATGCTCATACATTGGCATATCGAATCGTAGAATTCAGGCTGATCCGCCCTGCTTTGCCAAGATATGGCAGGCATCCGAAGCCGCCGTACCGACATGTCGTTCTAAAACTAGGTAAGATTCAACGCGAATCCGTACCATCGAAAAACGACCTTTTACAGACGTCATTGCATAGAAACAGAAAAGCGGCTTGCATCTTTCCGATTAATTTCAATTTCTTGAGAAAATTTTTGGAGCGAGTGTAAAAGTAGGTAATACGCAGCGCTCATCACAACAATGAAAATCACACCGAAAGAGGCCGGAGAAAACCAGCCCGCGTATCACCAAACTCACTCCGTCGCGGTCGGCCTGGAAAGCAGCTATCGCCCGCTACTGGAGTCGATGGAACAAGGTTTCTGCATACTGGAAATGCTTTTCGATGACGAAGGCAATCCAGCAGACTACCGATTCATCGACATGAACAGCGCATTCTCGCGGCATACGGGATTAATTAACGCCATTGGAAAGACGGCGCGCGAATTGGTGCCTGATCTCGACCCGTACTGGTTCAATACCTATGGACGCGTGGCATTGACCGGCGAACCGATCCACTTTGAAAATGAAGCACCAGCGATGAACCGGTGGTTCGATGTGTACGCCAGCCGGCTGGGTAATGCCGATAGCCGGAAAGTGGTTCTATTCTTCAATGACATCACCTTCCGCAAGCAGGTCGAAACTGAACGCGAACAATTACTCAAGCAGTTGACGGTTGCCAGCAACAGGCTGACCGACGTATTCCGGAAAGCGCCCGCATTCATGTGCGTGCTGCGCGGACCCGAGCATGTCTTTGAAATGAGTAACGAACGGTACCGGCAGCTCATCGGCGACCGTGATCATATCGGTCGGCCGATAAGGGAAGTGCTGCCCGAACTGGAAGGACAAGGATTCTTCGAGCTTCTCGACCAGGTATTCCGCACTGGAGAAACGTACACACGCAACGACATGCGGCTTCTGCTGCAGCGCCATTCCGACACGCCGGCGGAAGTGCGATATTTCGACTTCATGTACATGCCGTTACGGAATGCGAACGGCGAAGTGACCGGTATTGTCGCGCAGGGCGTCGACCTGACTGACCGGAAAATCGCCGAGGAGCGACTGCGCCTGCTCGACGCGGTGAGCATGGCCACCCGCGACGCAATGGACCCGCAGACCGTGATGGTCGCTACGACCAGGCTGCTTGGAGAACATCTGTCGGTTACGCGCTGCGCCTACGCCGATCTTGAACCCGATAACGATCGTTTCACGATTCGCCACGACTGGACGGCGGGCGGAGTGGCCACGACCGTCGGCACCTATTCGCTGAATCTCTTCGGCCCCCGCGCGGCATCGGAGATGCGGAACGGACAGACACTCGTCGTACGCGATATCGACCGGGAGCTATCCCGCTCCGGGGGAGCGGACATGTTCAACGCAATAGGCATCAAGGCGATCATCTGCTGCCCGCTTGTCAAGCACGACCGGTTGGTGGCAATGATGGCGGTCCATAGCGATGTGCCCCGCGAATGGTCATCGGAAGATATCGCGCTGGTGCAGGAAGTCGCAGAGCGCTCATGGGCACACGTGGAGCGCGTGCGCAGCACCGAAGCGCTACGCGAAGCAGACCAGCGAAAAACCGAATT